>JAAYZB010000191.1 GCA_012515085.1 Acholeplasmataceae bacterium | reverse complement strand
CTGCCATTATTTCTCGCGTTTACCCCCCGAAGGAGTGACATCGATGATCACACTGAGTTTCATTTCCACCGTTGGAAACATTCTTTTATTCTTATTGATCCTGAGCGTGGTGATTTGCATCCACGAGCTCGGGCATTTTATCTTTGCGAAAAGAGCGCGGGTGTTGTGCCACGAATTTTCCTTTGGCATGGGACCCAAGCTTTGGAGTCGTAAAAAAGGCGAGACGACCTTTTCGATTCGGGCAATTCCTTTTGGCGGATTTGTCTCTATGGCGGGAGAAGAAGTGCAAGCGGATCTCGTTAAATTGGGACAGAAGATCCGAATTGGGCTTGATCAGGACGGGGAAATCAGTCGAATCGTCTTGAATCCCAATCATCCCCATTTTCAAGACTTTTTGGAAATCACCGTCACGGAGATGGATTTGTTGGGGAAAGACGGAGAAAAGTTATTTATCAATGAGTATACCGTGAAACGCGATGCGTTTTATGTGCTTGACAAACAAGTCATTCAAATCGCTCCTCATGACCGGATTTTTGGATCTAAGACCAAATGGCAACGCTTTTTGATCGCTTTTGCCGGACCGGCGATGAATTTCGTCTTAGCGTTTTTCGTTTTTCTTATATTGTTCTTGATTGCCGGCGTTCCCAATCCGGAAAGCACAGTGGTATCCGATGTGGACCCAGAAGCACCCGCTTATGGCATTTTGTATCCCGAAGATGAAATCACTCAGATCAATGGCGTCGACGTCTCGAGCTGGTCGCTTTCGAACGGAACTCCTTCTGTCAATTCGGAATTGTCCAAGTATTTGGAAACCGAGACCTTCACCCTCACTGTAATTCGGAAGGGGGTGACCAAGACGTTGGCGCCGATCACGCCGCAATACCATTTTATCGGATTTAATTTCTCGAGTCGTCCGGGTGGACTTCCTTTAGAAATTTTCATCAAGCCCGAAAATGAAAAATATACCGATCTTCGGACCGGTGATATCATCAAGCAAATCGACGGAACGGCTTTCACCACTTGGAATGAACTGATTGGCTATCAAATGAATTACGTTCAAGGCTCTACTCCGGATGAACCGACCGTCTTGGTTTATGAGCGGCTAGGTGTTGAGTACACTTATGAATTCGTCGCTTACGGGGAAGAGGTCCTGAGCTCGCAAGGAGCGACGCTCTTTGCCTCGAGACTTGGAATATCCGGATCCAATCGCTTTGATTTCTTCGGATCCTTTGGTTTGGCGGGAGCTAGTTTTTTAGGAGCCGCCGGGTCTATTTTCAAAACGCTGGGGCTGCTCTTCACTTCTTCACAAGTTGGCGTCGGGGATTTGCAGGGATTTATTGGGATTTTTACGATGACATCAACAGCCGCCAAGGACGGATGGGCAACACTTCTCAATTGGGTCGGATTTTTGTCGGTCAACTTGGGAATCATCAATTTGTTGCCAATTCCGGCATTGGATGGGGGTCGCATCGTTTTTATTGTTTATGAAGCGATCACGAAGCGTAAACCCAATCAGAAAGTGGAAAATGTGCTACATACGTTGGTGTTCTTCTTGCTGATGGGACTGTTGGTCTTTGTCACCTATAACGATATTTTGCGATTGTTTGGGATCCGGTAATGCTCTTAACTGCCCGAAAGCGCGACTTTCGGGCTTTTTTAACGCATTTGTCCCAAGTGGTTTTTCGAACGTTTGGGATTGGCCGGTTTTGCGGTAAATAACAGTTGACTTTGAAAAATCACTATGATAAAATAATAAAGCGCGTGAGAAAGAAACGTGCTGATAAACTGGGTCTTTGAAAACTGAACAGATTACAGAAACGAACAACAAACACAAAAAGAATGAGCTAGTAGAAAATACTAAAAATAAAGATCATGGAGAGTTTGATCCTGGCTCAGGAT
>JAAYZB010000190.1 GCA_012515085.1 Acholeplasmataceae bacterium | reverse complement strand
GTGATCGGTAGCCATTCGGGAGTCGGGACGCTCGCAGTCTTCTTTTTTGGATCCGATCGCGTCGATAATTGAAAGTTAATCCATACAAAAATTAAGTGACCATAAAAATGGTTGCTTTTTTTCTTGACACGCATTTTGCAGTATGATATTATATTGGTGACCACATGGTCACTGTGAGGGATTTTATGAATGCAATTGTATCAACAAAAGAAAAAATCATTGAAGCGGCACTTTCGGTTTTTTCAGATAAAGGGTTCGATTTGGCTTCTACCAATGACATCTATCGAATTGCTGGCGTATCCAAAGGATTGATCTTCAAGATCTTCGGAACGAAAGCAGAATTATACTTCCAGGTTTTTGAACACGCCCTTAACCACCTGTTGAATGAACTGAACACATTGGATCTTTCCGCATATTCGGATCCAATCGATCGAGTAGTCGCGGTAATTTTTTGGAAATTGAAATATGCAAATCAATTTCCGATCGAAGCAAAGTTTTTGCTTGAAGGCGTTTTATCTCCGCCTCCGGAAATATTGGAACGGTTTCAACATCGGCTCTCGGAACTACGCGTCTTTTCAATCCGTTTCTGCTTTGAAAATGCATCATTATCCAGTTTGTCTCCCGAATATTCCCGCGAGGAATTCTATGATTATATCGAGTGTGCTGTTATGGGTATTCAGGAGAAATTGATGCAAATCAAGCCGAAGTTGGAGGAGTTTGAGCCAATTCGCAACCAAAGCATACGTTTTCTTAAAGCATTGATGAAAGGGATGGAAAAATAAGTATGGCTAAAGTATTTCAAATAGAAGATCTGTATTTTCGGTATCCTAAAGGAGTCGGTGATGTCGTAAAGGGAATCTCGTTTTCGGTAGAAGAAGGATCCATTTTTGGGTTGCTTGGTCCGAGCGGAGCCGGGAAATCAACGACCCAGCGGCTTTTGACGAAATTATTGTCGGGTTTTCGCGGATCAATTCGCTATTTTGGAAAAGACTTGAATGAGTATAATAAATCTTTCTACGAAAAAGTGGGAATCGGATTCGAAATGCCCGTTCACTTCAATAAATTGACCGCGCGTGAGAATTTGGATTATTTTGGCAATCTTTATCAGAATCATATTGATTATGAAACCTTGTTGACAAGGGTCGGTCTTCGAGAAGCAGCCAATCGACCAGTGGGGGAATACTCCAAAGGCATGAAGGTTCGTTTGAATTTTATCCGTGCGCTTCTCAATGACCCCCAGGTACTCTTTTTAGATGAACCAACCGCTGGACTTGATCCGAATAACGCTAAAGTTGTTAAAGACATTATTCGAGAATATCGCGAAAAAGGCAGAACGATATTTATCACGACCCATTTGATGGGTGATGTGGAACAACTTTGCGATCAAGTCGTATTTATTAATAACGGGTTGATTACCGAAACATCCACTGTCCGTGATCTCAAACTGAAATATGGCCGAAAGGAAATAAAAATCGAATACTGGAGTCAAAACGATTTGAAATCTAAGGTGTATTCGTTGGAAGGCTTAGGCGAAAATGAAGATTTTTTATCATCGCTAAAGCAAAATCAAATTGAGACGATCCATAGTGGTGAAACCACCCTGGAAGATATATTTATTAAATTAACAGGAGTAGAAGGACATGAATAAACTCGGTCATCTTCTGTTAGGAGAGCTTCATCGACTACTGAAATATAAAATTTTGATTTTCTCGATCGCAGTATCATTGATCTGGGTGGTCATCATCGCACTAACAGATGAAAATACCGCAAAAACCTTTGTTCCATATTTGGTCTTGATGGATGCGGGACTCATGAGCATTCTTTTATTAAGCGCTAGTTTCTTTTTTGAAAAACAAGAAGGATCCATGCAAGGAATCATGGTTACGCCAATCAGTCTGAAGGTTATTCTATTGGCAAAGGTTATTTCGATGATTTTGGTGGCGTTGATATCCTTTGTACTGGTTGTTGGATCGGCGTTGATATTTCATGATTTCCCAATCGCTGTAGGAGAACTCTTTCTTTCAACGTTGTTGGTAGTGACAAGCCATACTGCAATCGGATATGTGCTGACACTTTACTCCAGGGATTTTATGCAGACATTGACTCGGGTGATGCTGATAATGTTTTTGTATTTGGTTCCGCTTATCTTGATTCCTTTGGAAATCGTGACTGAAAAATGGGACTTTATCTTCTTTATCATACCGACTTATTCCAGTCAAGTATTGTTTCAAGGTACTATTGGATCAGTTCCTATATGGAAATCATTGGTTGCATCGGGGTATTTGCTCCTAATTCCGGCGTTACTTTACCCATTCATCATTTTCAAGCGGTATGAAGTGGTAGCGATGGAGGGATAATATGAAAAAATATATGGCGTTGCTGAAATATGAACTTAAAACCATTTTTAAAGATTCAATGGGGTTGTTCATGATGTTTTACCCGCTGCTCATGCTTTTTATCACGGGATTTTTATTACCAGAAATCCTCGCTCGCACAACGACACCGGACTCGAATGCTTCGGCCATCACGTTACTAATTGGCTTTGTAGTCACATTGTCAATTGGTGGCTATATTATGGGGGTCATGCTGGGTTTTTCTTTGCTTGAAAACAAAGATGAAAACACCTTGCAAAATATCGCTGCCTCTCCAGTCAGAATCTCCGGTTATACCTTGTTTAAAACGACTTATACCTACTTTTTAGCCTTGATTGGCAACTGGGTCATGGTGGGGGGGCTAAAACTGATTGCATCAAGCAAATATCAGGTGACATATCAATCCGTCACCATTGGATTACTGGATCAGATCACTTGGGGGCATGTGGCAATCTATGCCTTTGTTTCCAGTTTAATCGTTCCCGCAGTAGCATTGGTGGTTGCGGCGGTGGCGAAGAACAAGATTGAAGGATTTGCTTTTATGAAATCCGGTGGCCTTGTCATCATGATGCCTTTGCTAGCGTTGTTGAATGTGTTCCTTGATTGGAAACAATATTTACTGGGAATATTTCCGAATTTCTGGTATGTCAAACCGCTGTTAAATATCGCATTGTCCTTGGAACAAGAGGCCAATATGTCTTTTTACCTATACATGGTCATTGGGGCAATCTATACGATTGGTCTCTCATTTCTGACCTATCGATTATTTATGAAAAAAGCTAATTTAAAATAGGAGGGTGCTATGGATTGGTATTGGTATGTGTTGATTGGCGTAGGCGTTGTTGGACTTGGGATCTTAAAGTTGTCGGTATTCAATAAAATAAAAGCAAAGAAACACCATCACGACGACTCGGAAGAACAAGACTAAGACCGAATCAACCGCGAGGGATGACCATTCCTCAACAAAAAAGACGACAATTCGATCGATTGTCGTCTTTTATATTTGATAGGTGAGATTAAGCGTCGAGATAGCGCTTTTCAACGATAGTCCAGTCAATCACTTGAAAGAAATTATCAATATATTCGGGACGCCGATTTTGATATTTCAAATAATAAGCGTGTTCCCAGACATCGATGCCAAGAATGGGTTTCCCTAGTGCGAGAGGAGTATCTTGGTTCGGAGTTGAAGTAACTTCCAATTTGTTGTTTTTGTTGACAATGAGCCAAGCCCATCCGGATCCAAACCGACCAGAAGCCTGTTGTGTAAACTGGGTTTTAAATGCTTCAAATGAACCAAAATCGCGTAGGATCGCTTCCATCAATTTTCCTTGAGGTAGGGTGCCATCATTTTTGGATAGGGATGTAAAAAACAAGTTGTGATTATAAGTGCCGCCTCCGTGATTGCGGATCTGCGTCTGAATCGCAGCGGGAAGTTTATCCAGATTTAGCAACAATTCTTCCAAAGAAGCGTATGGATTGTCTGGATATTTTTCCAAGGCTGCATTGAGGTTATTCACATAACCTTGATGATGCTTTGTATGGTGTGTCACCATGGTCAGCTCATCGATATAGGGCTCTAACGCATCATAGCGATAGTCAAGATCGATCAATGTATATTTTGGCATGAGTGTTTCCTCCTTTATTATTGGTGATTACCCTCATTATAACATTGAAAGAAACACTACCCAAGCGATGTGCTTCATGACGCTCATGAAGAGTATGATGGGGATTAAGGACACATTGCTTTGATTTTGTCCATGTTTTTAAAGTTGATTTTTGCGATTTTTTCAAAGAAATCCAACCCTTTTTCCAAGGCGATTCGCTTGCCAATCAGATCAACAATTGCGGAAGCCCCAAATGGGAGGATAAGACCAGTCAAATCATTGAGTTTTTCCATTTCCTCCAAAAAGGACGCGCGTGCAAATATTGAAGCCATCGCCACAGCGATGTGACTTGATTCGGCTTTTTGGACAAAAGTGACTTTGCGATAGGCTTCCACATCCGCGAGATAACGATAATAATTGCTTTCCGAACAGAACTCATCAATGATAACAGATTGAAATTCATTGTTATGTTTTTGAGCCAACTTTCGAATTGCGTGATTATGAAGATAGGCCTTGATCTTGTTGAGATTATAACCGGATTGGACTAATTCATTGAATTTTTTCGGTGGCGTGACAAGCACCACATGACTGATTGAATTTTTGGTGGATGCACTGATTTTTCGAATGATATCATCATCTAATTGTTTGCTATCTTTGACGCCCATTTGGACTAACTTCGTGATAGCTTCACTGGGAACAAAAGCAGCGGAAACGACGACTGGACCGAAAAAATCACCCGTTCCCACTTCATCAGAACCGATTTCCGCCAAAGTTGAAAACGAAGGAAGGACAACTTTGGCTATTTTTGG
>JAAYZB010000189.1 GCA_012515085.1 Acholeplasmataceae bacterium | reverse complement strand
TTTGCCGAGATAACGAGAGCTCAACTGATCAGCACCACCTATACCGACGGCTACAAAGATTATTTGATCGAGTATGTGGTCATGGCCGAAGATACAACCACTAACACCTACACGCACCATGTTTATGAACGCGACATCGACTTCACCTCAGTTCTTAGAAATGGTAACGAGACCAATCCCGAAGAAGTATACGCCGCCCGCGAGGACAGCCTTACTACATTCACTGTCGATATTGGACTCGATCAGACGCTTGACCTCTACAGTCTTACCGAAGGGATCGATTCATATATCACCATCAGCGTGACCGCTACTAGCCTCGATGAACTAGTGGTGTATGATCCAGAAGACATCGTCGGCATCACCTATGACGTCGATGACTATCTCTTAATTTATATGGGGTTTGATACCATTCCTGGAATTTACACCTTCCAATTCTATTTTTACCGCGACGGGACACAGTATTATGTTACCCTAGATACGACTCTTGAAATTAAGAAAGTGGAGGGAGTCAGTGCCTATCTCACTGACATTAGATTCTCACAACTGTCATTTGAGACAAGTTATCCCAGTATGTTCACGACCAATTCTCTCGGAGTCGTCAATACCGATTACTATCCGGCGGTCTATTTTGGTGGCATCGATTACGCCGGAGCCGATCTTGCCGGCTATCAATATTTCAAGGTGGACGGTGAAGTTTCCAAGGTTCCTCTTGAACAATATGTGCCCTTCATGTTAGATTATTTACCGTATGGTGCGACTATTGCCCGCTATGCTTATAATAACGGCTGGTATTGGACAGATGAAGTTGCTTATGGAGCCTCTTCCGAAGAACAAAGCGTCCTACTCGCAAACTTCACTGTTTTCCCCGATACCGGACTTGAGCCGGGCGAAGAGGAAGAAGTCATGATTCTTTACCGGGTCACCCCTGAAGACGGGAACACGGACAATATGGTGTACTATTACATCACCGTCACAGACGTTGAATTCAATGCGACCTTCATCTTCGATATTTATTATTGCACCGGGGATAACCCTGAAGTCTGCAAGCTGGCATCTTCTGAAAACAGTGGCTTCAACGACGAGACTGTCATTATTACTGTCAAAAACTACGAGACTTTGCTTGAGGGAGTACCCGCAGATGATACGGTAGTCAATGTTACCAACCCTGTAGATTTCCCCGATTTCGATGAAATCGACTATATGATCAGCATCACGACACAAATGAACTATACTTATACCGCTGAATATTATTACAGCTTTGCCAGAAACAGAAGCGGATTTTTCGTCTTCAACGTGAACCTTCCGGTCGATGAGTATTTTTACGAATTGTACACATTCGAGATCGAGTACAGCGAATACACTTTGAACGATGCTTCGGATTATGTGACCGGTTTGGAAGGTAAATACTACTATATCGGTCCCTCTACCAAAAACCGTTCGCGCCGTTTCAATGTCTATATCCGCGATATCGGGACTGTCGAAACCGATAAACCTTGGGGTCTCTTTGACTTTTTCCGCTCCTGGGGCGACAACGACTGATGGGAGATGAATCAACTTGAAAAAAGCCAAAACTAACCGGAAATTATTTAGCCTCTCCCAAAACATTGTCTCGACGACGATTTTTCTTGATGCTCTCTTTCTGATTTTAGTTATGGCGGCGCTGGCATTCATTTATGTGGATCAATTTGGCGACGATCTGCCGATTGGAATCGAAGTTCTCTTTATTGTCTTTCTTGGTGTGATCGCCTTATTCATGACCGCGGTTGCCTTGATATTGTCAAAAAAAATCCACAAAGTTCTCGCTCCCATCGCCGACATCACAAGCGCGATTGAAGAAATCAAAAAAGGCAACTATGACATCCATATCAATATCAAAGAGAACAACGAATTCAAGTTGATTGGCAATGCCCTCAATCAGATGTCAAAGGAAATCGGCAACCAGGTTCAACTTGTCTATAAAAGTTTCGCTTTTGACTCTTTGACCGGACTCAAGAACTTGAAAACTAGTTCTCAGGATATTGATGAAATCTTGTTCAAACAAGATGATAAAATGGCTGTTTGTCTTCTTGAAATCGGCAATCTTAAGTCGATTGGCGTTACCAAGGGGCAGACAGTCGTGGAAGAATTGATGCAAAAAATCGCCGAAAGGTTGAACATTTTCGCCGGCAATAGCGATTTCATCTTCAGCAATTCGCCGAACGAGATTGTGTTCCTGATCCAAGGAGTTCGTTCTTTGGAGCGGGTTGAGGCGGATGTCACCAAACTGCTTGAACTCTTTAAAGAACCGATCGACATCAAAAACTACAAAGTGGAAGTTCATATCAATATCGGCATCGCCATCTATCCTTCTGACGGCAAAGAAATAGCAACTTTGATCAAAAAATGCGACACCGCGCTCTTCAAAGCTAGGGAATCAGGCGCCGGCAAATACACCTTTTACAATGATCAGTTGATCAGGGATGTCAACTACAAGCAACAGATTTCCGAACAACTCGCCCTTGCCATCAAGAACCAGCAGTTGTATCTCAAATATCAGCCGCTCGTCGATAACAAAAACGAGATCTACGGGTTTGAAGCGCTTGTGCGTTGGAAATCGCCGACACTTGGCGAGATCAGCCCGCAGATCTTCGTCGCCAACGCCGAGGAGTCGCACTTGATCATTCCGATCGGCAACTGGATATTGCGGGAGGCTTGCCGGGCGCAGATCGAGATGAAGAAGCGTTTTGACAAGAAATTCGTCATCTCCATCAATGTCAGCCCCGTCCAATTGATGCAGAAAGATTTCATCGACAACCTTCGCACAATCATCAGGGAAACCGAGATCGATCCCAATTATCTTGTTTTGGAGATCACCGAGGGTGTTTTGATCGAGTCGTCGCTCTATCTCGACGAGATCATCGAGTATCTTCACCAAATCGGCGCGAAGATCGCCCTTGACGATTTTGGTACCGGCTACGCCTCGCTGACTTATCTCAAACAGATTCCCTTTGACAACCTCAAGATCGACAAATCATTCGTTGATGGCATCTTTGGCCCGAAGAAGGATCATGCGATCATCGCCACGATCGTTCAACTTGTCCATAGCCTGGACATCAAAGTGATCGCCGAGGGCGTCGAGAAAAGGCGCCAGTACGAGTATTTGAAACAAATCGCCACCGATGTTTTCCAAGGATTCTTATTCTCTAAGCCGCTGACTCTTGATGAAGCGGCCCACTATATCGACCAATTCTACAAAGTTGCCAAAGGCAGACGCATCGATGTTTTTGCCGGAAAGGACTTCAATGAATAGAGGTGAAGCAATTGATTAAAGATTGGCTATTGTTTTTAACCGCAGAGCCGGCAAGAGAAGGATATGAAGTCGTCGTTGCGACAATCATGGTCGTTTTGACCGCAGTTGTGCTCTTTTTCCTGTTCCGAAATGTAATGAAAGAAATCAAGAAAGGCATCGAAGACCGCAAACTAGTCCGTAAAAGCGATGAACCATCAGATAGCGGGAGTGAAGCCTCGCATCTTTTGGTTGAGAAAAGAACTTCAAACAAAAAATCGGGTGATTTGCTCGGCCTCATCAACAACTCGATCTATCAGGCAAAAGAAGGATCGCTTGGCGTCTTGTTTTACATGAATCTCGACAATTCGCATTTTATTGTCGAGAAGTACTCCGAAAAAGACATGGACAAAGTGATCGCAGAACTGGAGAAACGGCTAAAAAAAGCCGCCAAGGGCGGCTCGATCGTCGGACATCTGAAAAATGACATATTCATCTACTACATGACCGGCGAAATCGATAACAAGATGATCCATGACCAGGCCACAGAACTTTTAGGGCTCGTCAACGAGCCACTCAAGGCCGTCAACGAACAACTCACAACCTCGATCGGCGTCGTCTTGTTTCCTTATGACGGCATCAGTGCTGCTCAACTCGTCAAGAACGCCGAAATCGCCCTTTATGTTTCCAAGAAAGAGGGCAAGAACCGTTACTACCTCTATTCTCAGGATCTAATCGAGAAAGAGCAGTTCAACATGAGCTATTATCAAGAGATCAAGCGTTCCATTTCGAACGACGAGTTTCTGCTTTACTACCAGCCGATCGTCGATCTCAAGACCGGCAAGATCATCGGCTTTGAGTCATTGCTCAGGTGGAACCATCCGGTGATGGGTATCTTGCCACCGGGGAAATTTTTGAATGTCATGGACCTGACCGGTGACATCACCTGGTTTGGCACCTGGGGATTTGAAAAAATCGTCAAACAGTACGTCGAATGGAAGAAAGAATACCGCATCCGCGAGATCTTCATCTCGATGAACATCTCGCCGAAACAAATGGAAGTCGAGAACCTCGCCAAATCATTTTACGACATCGTCAGAAAATATGAATTCAGTGCCGAGAGTTTCTGTCTTGAAATCAACCAGTACTACACGATCAACCGCAATCAGATTGCCATGAACAATCTCGCCGAATTCCGCAAATACGGTTTCCGGATCGCCATCGACGATGTTGGCGACAGCTTCGAGCTGATCAATGAAATGGAACAGGTCAAGGCGGCCATCATCAAGATTTCAAGAGAGAACACACTCAAATTGATGAACGGCTTCGATGAGACAGACAAGATCATCCGCGTCATCCAGACGGCTTTGCAAAAGCAAAAAGTCGTGATCGTCGAAAGCGTCGAGAACGAAGAGATGATCAAAAAGATCGCGAAAATGGACGTTAGATTCATGCAGGGCTACTATTTCAGCGTTCCCCGTGCGGCTTCCGAAATCAGCGAATTATTTGTTAGATCACCTTGGGACATGGACACATTCGATCGCTTCTACAATTAAGATGCTTTGAGTAGACACAAGCAAATAATGATGAGATGTCGAATAACCATTGTTTTTGGGTTTGTCGGCATCTTTTTTGATTTTTTATCAAGTTATTATATCAGCCAAAAACAGGGTGATCGAGTTTTTTGAAAGCGCTTGACAAATCATGATTGTATACAATAGACTATATTAGTTGTATGATGTCAGATTCTATTGTCTTATTAAAACTACATAGTCGTCTGCTTTACTTTTAGTTGGTGGATTTAGAAGATTATTCAAATTATTTAGGAGGAGTATCCAGCATGCAAAAAGTCTTTATCATCGGTGCTAAACGCAGTCCGATCGGATCTTTCATGGGTTCATTGAAAGATGCCCATCCCGCTGATTTAGGAGCACAAGTCTTGAAGAATCTGCTTGAAGAGACGAAAGTGCCTTCTTCAGAAGTGAGCGAAGTCATCATTGGCAACATATTATCAGCCGGAGTCGGTCAGGGAATTGCACGACAAATATCCATCAAAGCCGGCATTCCCGAAGCCGTACCGGCATATTCTGTTAACATGGTATGCGGTTCGGGTATGAAAGCGATCATGAACGCCTTCAGTGGTATTAAATCGGGATTGACTGAATTGGTCGTCGCCGGCGGCGTTGAATCGATGACCCGTGCGCCCTATCTCGTTAACGCGAAAGTCCGTGATGGCGTAAAAATGGGCGATCAGATAATGGTGGACCATATGATCTACGACGCCTTGACCGATGCGTTTGGGCAATCGCATATGGGTATCACCGCTGAGAACATCGCCGAAAGATACAAATTGACGCGTGAAGAACAAGACGATTTTGCTTATAAGTCTCAAGAAAAGGCGATCAAAGCTGTCGATTCCGGAAGATTCGACACCGAGATCGTTCCAATAGAAATCCAAACACGCAAAGAAACATTGATTTTTGCAAGAGACGAGTATCCCAACCGGACGACATCGCCTGAGAAACTGGCCAAGTTGCGTCCTGCCTTCAAAAAAGACGGTTCGGTAACCGCCGGCAATTCATCCGGAATCAACGACGGCGCTAGTTTCACGATCATCGCTTCAGAGAAGTTTGTCACGAAACACAAACTTCCCATACTTGCGGAAATCATCGGCATCGGTCAAGGAGCGGTTGACCCTAATTACATGGGCATGGGACCCGTACCGGCTATCCGCGAGGTTTTGAAGTATGCCGGATACAAACTTGCGGATATGGAAATCATGGAACTGAACGAAGCGTTTGCGGCTCAATCGCTTGGAGTGATCAATGAACTTTCTAAGGAACATAAAGTTCCAAAAAACGCAATTCTTTCAAAGACAAATCCCAACGGCGGAGCCATTGCCCTCGGTCATCCGGTCGGGGCATCTGGAAACCGGATTGTCGTCACTTTGATTCATGAGATGCAAAAACAAAATCTTCATCTCGGATTAGCGAGTCTTTGCATCGGCGGCGGTATGGGCACAGCTTTGATACTTAAACGTTAGGGGTGATCAAATATGAAATTGAAGGATAAAGTAGCGATCGTCACCGGCGGAGCCAAAGGCATCGGCGCTGAAATCGCCAAGGAATTTGCAAGCGAGGGTGCGATTGTCATCGCTGCCGATATGGGACTAATGTCATACGAGATGGCAAACGTTTTTCCTTATGAGCTCGATGTCACCGATGTTGATGGCTGCAAACTGATGTTCGAGGAAACCATCAAAAAGTTCGGCCATATCGATATTCTCGTCAACAACGCGGGCATTACTAGGGATTCGATGACTAAAAAGATGACCGACGAACAGTGGAACCTAGTTCTAGATGTCAATCTCAAAGGCGTCTTCAATCTGGTTCGTTATGTCGGGCCGCAGATGGAAGAACAAGGCGGTGGCTCAATTATCAACATTTCGTCGGTCGTCGGCGTTTTCGGCAATATCGGCCAAGCAAATTATGCGGCTTCCAAAGCCGGTTTGATCGGTTTGACGATGACTTGGGCCAAGGAGTTTGCCCGCAAGGGTGTTCCCGTCCGCGTCAACGCCATCGCTCCTGGATATGTCATGACCGACATCTTAAAGACGGTTCCAAAGGATTTGCTCGATAAGTTTGCCTCTTTGACGATGCTAAAACGTCTGGGACAGCCTGAAGAGATTGCCAAAGCGGCTTTATTCCTAGCTTCAGATGACGCCTCTTACATCACGGGGCAAACCATCAATGTCAACGGCGGTATGCGCCTGTAAAAGGTATAAGGATGATGCAAATCATTTAATTATCGACATCAATCAATTGCTTGTTTTCATTAAAAAATCAAACAAACAAGTTGTAGAAGAATGAGATCAGATATCGCCTTTGATGAATAAAATCGATTTTGTTAACTTGAAATACACATTATAGATGCATGTTATAGGCGCTCTTTTTCGCTAAAATACGCAAAATATGCGCCTTAAAGAAAAAAAGAGCAAAAAAACGGTTCAAAGGCCTTGACAAACGAAAAAGGCTATATTATAATGACTGCGTAAATAGCAAAGCTAGCGAAAGTTAGTGACGCAAAGCTATAGGGCCTTCGATAAGATGGTAGCCAGTTGCCGTTATCTTTTAAAGATGAGGGCGCTTTTTTATTTCCAACGTTGACTTACTAATTTTTATTTCGACGTCTCGAAATAACCAAGCGAATCCAAATCCGCCGAAGATGGTGGC
>JAAYZB010000188.1 GCA_012515085.1 Acholeplasmataceae bacterium | reverse complement strand
GGATCACATAAGGTGCCCCGAATTCAATTTTCGTGATTGCCTCTGCCGCACTCAAATGGCGGCATTTCGCATAGGCCCCATAATACCCGGGATTCTCTTTCTTGGCTTCTTGAACGCGTCGGATCTGGTCTAGTTCCTCAATCGTACAGAAGCAAGGATAAGCCAACCCTTCTGTAATGAGATGTTTGATGACGATGTCATAGATCGGTTTCCGTTCGCTTTGGACATAGGGACCATATGCCCCCCCTGACACAAAACTCTCATCGGGTACGATGCCAAACGCCGATAGCTCTTCGAGCACCTTGTCCCCCGAACCGGAAATTTCCCGTTTCTGGTCGGTGTCTTCCAAGCGGCAGAAAAACACCCCTTGGCTTTGCTTGGCAAATCGCCAGGAAACCAAGGACGCAAACAGCGATCCTGTGTGGAGAAACCCGGTGGGCGATGGGGCAAAGCGCGTGACCATGGCCCCAACAGGCAATTGCCGTTTGGGATATTCTTTCTCCAAATCGGCGATAGAATTCGTCACAGCGGGATAGATTATGTGGGCAAGTCTCAACCGTTCGTTCATCGTCATCCCTGACTTTCTGTTCGCGTCTTATTCTATCATATTCTCCGACATTTTTCCAGCAAAGATTCATCCACAAAGAGGGTTTTATTCGTCGTCTTCTAAATCCGCAAAACTCAAAGCGAATGTGGTGACGCTTTCTCCCGTAAACGGCCGGATGATCGGGACTATTTCCTGAAGGGTGTTCGTATAGACGTGGGTCATGGTCTTTGAGTCCAAATCGATCTCCGTCGCCAGTCCGGTGAGTTTCCGGCCAAACAGGTTCTCCTTGACCTTTGGATCTTGAACGTCACTTCTTCGACTCACGATGAACGTGGGAAAATCCGCATCGCTCATATATCCTTTAGGGTCCGTCGAACTTTGATAATTTTCATGGAAAATCAACGTCTCATAGGGTGTCATGTCCGGCAGGAACTGGAATAGTTGATGGTGATGTCCCGATATCAACAAGTCCACTCCCATCTCATTCAACAAACCTGTCCATTCCCGCTTCAACTCCCCAAGAAACAGACTGGCTTCCGTAGTGCCTCCGTCATGGCTAGACACATACGTGATGGGCATATGGCAGATCGCCAGTATGAATTCAACCCCAGGATCTTGGAAGTCCTTTTCCGCCAATACTTGATTCAAAAAAGCCGTCTGCTCATTTCGATACTCGTCAAAATGGGCAGTGCCATAATACTCCCACCAATCATCCGGATGGTCCTCCCCCAAATCCAAGACGATGCCATAGACCGGTCCCAGACAGAAAGTGTAATAGAGCGCGTCGTTGGCGCTACCGGTCACCTGAAACAGCTTATTGGCCACATCCCCTTTCACCTCATGGTTCCCCCGGGCATAGACGACGGGTCTTTTTCCCAAGGTGATGTTGTGGGCGATCGTCAAAATTAAATCCATGTCCGATTGCATCTCGAGATGCGAGGCGATATCTCCGGCCAAGACCAAGAGGTCTAGATCGTCTCCAAAATAGGTGCCACAGTTCGTTGCGGCGCTGACGTATTCATGCGTGTCGCTTAGGGAATAGATCTGCAGTCCGTCATCGGGATCAAGCGGTCGAAAGTCATAACTCGCTTTGACCGTTCTTCCGGCAAGACCGGAGTATGGGCCCCGATAAATGTAGTTAGTGGAACTGATCTCATACTTTCCCGCCGCATCTAATACCGCCATTGGGACCTCTACCTTGTGGATTCTCGTGAACGAATCCTGACTCCCCTGATAGAGATCAGGATAGCTGTCTTCACCTACCTTGACGACACCCGTCGCATCGATCGAGGTCGTCCAAACGATTTGGTACGTGTCTTCCACCGCATAAACCACGGGTTTGGCGGACAAAAAAACCACATTCGCTAAGAACATAAAAGCAAGTACGCCCGAACCTATCAGGGCGATCAGTGTGTTTCGAAACCCCCGGCTGGAAGCGAGTTTTGTCTTGGGATAGCGAAACAGAAAAAATCCCATAAGCAAGACTCCCGCCAATAATCCCATATTGATCAAGAAGCTTCTCAAGATGTAGCGTAGCGATCCGATCCCCAAATAGAACATATAGCCAAGACCGCCAAGTAATAGCAGGGCGAACCCCTCCACGATCCAGGGAAGCGCTCCTTGGGTATTCTTAAGCCTCAGGAACAAGGCGAGAAGGGCATCCACCACCAATAATCCCAAAAGCAGGTATTGAAGCCAAGACACGCCGAATATGCCTTCGATTCCCGACCAGATGGACTTCATCGCCAGATAAAACAACAGGTTGAACGTAGCGAGAATCAAGAAACACTTGTTTTTCAAAGTAATCACCCCTTCCATTATATCAAAACGTCAGGCTCAGCCTGACGTCAATTTGCTTATTTTGCGAACATGATCCGTTCGCTATCGAACATGCGGTTCAAGATGAAGATGAAAATCGCGGTATAAAGGAGATTGCTGGCGAAGGTAAGCATCAGGAAGGTGAGCACACTTTCGTCAAACGACAAAATCGCCGTCATGGTCTGGACGCTGCTATAGATCGGAATCAGATAGAGCAACGGATTTTGCTGGGCCCCCTGACTGAAAAAGGAGGAGATGCTGACGATGATCACCACCAGGTAGATCATCGTGATGAGCGTCCCGGCTTCTTTCAGGTTCTTCGCATAGGCGGACAGGATCGAAATGACGCCGACAATGACGAAGACCGTGGAGAAAAGCACGAGCAGGAGCATGGCGTAATCGCCCAGTGCATAGATCGACGCATCGAGATTCTCATACGCGAGCATCTTTGGCAGCGAGACGATGATGCCGATAAAGGAAGAGAGCGAGGATAACAGCGACAAGACGGAAAGACTCAACACTTTGCCGATCGCGATCTGGCTGCGCTTGACCGGCGTGACCAAGAGTGTTGCGATCGTTCCCCGTTCTTTTTCTCCGGCAATCGATTCCGGGCCGATCGACATCGCTCCGGAAAAGAGGAACATGATCGTGAGCATCGGCAACAAAGAGGAAAAGATCAATCCCATCATCTGATTCGGATCGATGGCCGTGTTACTTGTCTCCAAGATGAAATACCTTGTATCCCCATAAAGTTCGAAAGCCAAGCTATTCTGGTAAGTGATCAAATAGCCCTGAAAACGGCCGAACACCGAACTGGAATCCGGATTGTTGGGATTATAGTAGAGGGTGACTCCCGGCTTATCTACCCCGCCGGCATACGTTTCAAAGCCAGCGGAGAAAACAATGATCAAATGCCACTCTTCATTGTCGACCTTTTCCTGATAGGTAACCACTTCTTCGGCCGTGATCGACTCGATATCTGTGACCAACGGATCCTCACTCGCCTCGTAAAGAGCTTTAAATCCGGCTGTGTCGTTCAGAATGGCGATGTTTGCCGTTTCGACGGTCGTGAAGTTTTCGATCGCGGTGCCCATGAAGGTGTAAATGAGAAAGATCATGAGTCCCGGTAACAACATGACCGAGATCACTAACCTCCGGTCGTGGATCACCCGGTCCCACTCTTTTTTAAAGATCGTCCAGATATTCTTCATTGGATATCTCCTTCCTCTTGGGCTAACCGGAAGAAATAGTCTTCCAAGGTGTCTTCTGGCGCCACCAGATCCTGCAACAACCCGGTGGCTTTCAGTTTGCCATTCAAGATGATCCCCACCCGGTCGCAGATCTTTTCCACCAGACTGAAGATGTGGGTGCTGACTACGATGGCCTTGCCTTCGTTTTTCAGCTCTATGAGATAATCGGTGACGACCTTGGCCGTCAGCACGTCGAGCCCATTCGTCGGCTCGTCGAAGATGATCACGTCCGGATCATGAACCAAAGAAATCGCCAACTGGGCTTTCTGGCGCATACCGGAGGACAATTCGCCGACTTTCACTTCAGCGAACCGGTCGATGCCGAACTTATGAAATAGGGCTGCCTTCCGCTTCGCAGCCAAATCTTCCGGAACCCCGTGAAGTTTGGAAAAGTAGTCGAACAGATAGTTCGGCGTGAAGAAATCCTCCAGTTTCATGTCGCTCGTCAAGAATCCGATGGCGTTGCGGACGTCGCCGGCTTCTTTCATCACGCTTTTTCCCTGGACCAGGATGTCGCCCATGTCCGGTTTGATCAGCGTCGAGATACAGCGAAGCGTCGTCGTTTTTCCGGCTCCGTTCGGTCCCAGCAACCCATAGATCTCATGCGGGTAAGCCTCAAAGGAAAGGTCATTGACGGCGACTTTGGTCTTGGTCTTGGATTGTTCGATTTTCTGTTGTTTGCGCGATAAAGTAAAGGTTTTGGAAATTTTCGTCACTTGAATGGCTGCTTCCATTCGTGTCACCTGCCTTCATTTTTTTATTTTACTGATGTTAACAGTAAAAAGCAAGTATTATTTTTTGCTTTCGCAACCAATAATGCTTGCTTGTGACGCTTAGTTTCCGTTTTTGACATCGCTTGGGAGAAATTTTAGCGATGATGCAAATCGATTAGTTGGTAGCTGTGGCCGATGTCAATTCCTTTCGGAGCGCTTTTTGGTTCTTCACGGTAATGACTTCATCGTAATGATCGAGGTTCTCTTTGATGATGACATGGCTGACGTTGATGACGGTCACGCCTTCCAAGGTCAACACGCTTTTTTCAATGGCGCGGGCCTTGTCCAGATCCAGACTTGCGAACGCCTCATCCAAGAAGATGATCTCGGCTTTGTTGAGAAGACCTCTCGCGATCGCGATCCGGCTCTTCTCACCGCCGGAGATGTTCTTGCCGTTATCGACGATCATCCGGTTGAGGCCCTCCGGATGCAAATTGACGAAATCCTCGAGCCCCGCCTTGCGGATGGCATCGGCGAGCTCGTCATCCGTATGTTCTTTGTAGAGCGTCAGGTTGTTTTTCAAGGTATCCTCGAAGAGGAAGACTTGTTGCTCGATGTTGGCGATTTTCGAGAAGTAGTCGACTTTCTTGATGTCTTTCAAAGAGATGCCGTCGATCTTGATGTCACCGTCACTCGGCGCGAAATATTTCCTGAGCAATCTGAGGATCGTCGATTTACCGCCTCCGCTCGGTCCGACGATCAGGTATTTGCCGCCTTTTTGAAACTGGAGCGAGATCTGGTTCAAGACGATGTTCTCATCATACGCGAAGGAAACTTTGTCAAACTCGATGGTATGTTTCAAAGTACTGAAATCCGCGGTTTCTGGATAGGTGGATTTATTCTTCAGAGACTCCTCGATACGGGTGAATAGCACTTTGACCGACCTGATCTTGGGGATGGTTTCGGAAAACTCGATGATTGGGCCGATGAAGAAATCGATGTTCTGGAAGATGACGATGACTCCGGCAAAAGTCAAGGCGCCGAGAATCGTTTGATAGGCCACCAGCAACAAGAGGGTGAGGATAGTCAGATACGCATTGACATTCTGAAAGGCGAAAATGAAGGAAAAGATCTTGTCAATGACGTACTTCTTCTGTTGGACCTTCTTGCTCTTGGCGGAAAAGTTCTCTTCAATGCGGCTCTCCAGATCATTGGCCTTGATGATCTGGAATGCGGAGAGCGCTTCTTTGACGAAGCCGCTGTAATCACGCATCATGTCGCTCCGTTCAGCGTTATGCTTCTTGACCGGCCGATCGGAGAATAGGGTCACAATGAAATTGATAACGGCAATGCCGAGGGCGATCACGACAAAGAACGGACTGATAAGAGAGATGATCAGAATCGCCGTTCCAAAGCCGATCACGGAGAATAAGCAGGTGACGATCGGTTCCAGATAGTCGCGTTCGATCAGGTCAAAATCACTGGTGAGAGCGGAGAGATAAAGTGCGTTGTTTTCCCGTTGGAATTCGGAGATGTTCTTGTTGAAGACACTCTTGAGATAATCGGCTTTCATCGCTCCAAGCGCGCCTTGGATGAAGCGTCCGCGTGTGTAAGCGAGCAGGATGGAGGCAGGAAATAGCGCCAAGGTATACGCAAGCGCCACGATGGAGTGGTCCCAGAACAAATCCCAGTTCCCGGCCGTGGCGGCCGTGACCAGATCGAACATGGCGAACGACATCTGGAAATTGATGAAGGCCATGATAAGTCGGGCAAGCGCCGGAATGAAGAGAAAGCGGAGATAACGACGTTTTGGTTTCATCTTAGGCCACCTCCTGATAGTAGTCCTGGATCGGATACTGATTGATGAACCCATCCTTGATTTCCAACACGTAATCATAGCGATTGGTGATACCGGCGAACAGCTTGTGGCTGATGGCGATCACCGTCGCATCGAGATTGAGAATGGTGGCTTCGATGCCTCTGCCCAGTTCATCATTGAGCGATGAGGTCGCTTCATCCACGAACAAGACCTCAGCTTGCTTGTAGAGAGCCCGCGCGATCGACACCCGTTGCCGTTCGCCGCCGGAAAGGTTTTTCCCGTTTTCTTCGATCTGGAAATCCAAGCCTTCCGAATGACTTGACACAAACTCCGACAATCCCGATTTTAGAATCGCGTCATCCAAGCGCTTTTGATCAATCGTCTTGAACAAGGCGATGTTGTCTTTCAATGAGGCTTCGAAGAGAAAGACATCTTGGAAAATGTAACTCGAGCGATTGTTGAGCGATTTGAGGGAAATCGTTTTGAGATCGGTGCCATCGACCGTGATGCTTCCGTCATATTGGTCGTAGATCCCGGAGAGCAGCTTGATGAGCGTCGATTTTCCCGATCCGCTTGGACCTTTCAAAAGATATTTCTTCCCTTTTTCGATCACGAAATCCAAGTCGTGGAAAAGGGTCCGCTCATCGTATTGGAAATGCAGATCCCGCACTTCCAATTGTTTCTTGAACACGAAGTTCTTGGTCTTGTTGTCATTAGCTTCCGTTTCGTCCGGTTTCGCGATCTTATCATAGATCGCACTCGAGGATTTGATGACGTTGATTAAGGGCATCATGTTCACGAGCGGGAAGATGGCGAGTGTTGAGAGTTGTATGATCATGGCCATGTTGCCGTATCCGATCCCCGTCTTCAGAAGGCTCATCAAATACACGAGCAAGGCGATAAAGAGAAAATACCCGATGGCGACGTTCAATTCGATTTGAAGCGACGAGAAAAAGCGGAAGCCGAATTTCTTTTTTTCCAACTGATTGATCTGGCCTTGGGTATTTTTCAAAAACGTCTTTTCGATATTGTTGAGTTTCAGAATTTCAAGCCCTGACAGAGTGTTGGACGCGGTGAGCGTCGTCCGTTCGTTCTCGGTGGAGACTTCCTCCTGGAGCGTGACAGTCCGTTTCTGGAAGAGCATGGAGATAAGAAGAACGATCACCGAGGCGACCAGGACCGCGAGCCCCACTTGCCACATCAGGATCAACAATAACGTCATGCAGACGGTATAGATCCCAAAACGGAAGACCACATTGATGAGCGAAAGAAAGAACGATTGTTCGAAGGTGTTGATGTCATTGATCAGATTGGACAGGTAGACGTCCCGTGATTTTTGGTGAAATTTTTGATAGTCCATCATCATGATCTTGTCGAAGGCCTTGATCCGGAGCGAGTACAAGGTGTCGCGCATGTACGAGATCCGCATCATTCGAGAGGTAAGGAAGGCTCCGGCATCCAATAAGACAAAACCAATAACCGCCAAAATGGTCCATTGGAAGAATTCCATTGATTTCCGCTCGATCGCTTCAAAGATCATCGCGAAAACCACCACTCGTCCCATGTCGCCGATAACCGGCAGGAAACAAGCGATGATATACAGACCAAATTTCTTTTTGTTTTCGAAAAGTAAGGCTTTCATCGTTATTAGCATACCCTCCATCATCTGGGTTAAACCCATTCCAATCATCATCATACCACTTGATTGTGAGAATATCATTAATTTTTTTAACTAATTTGCATGTTTTTTTTAATATTATGATGTTTTAGTTTTATTTTTTTATTCTATTGTCCCGTGGAGTAGTGGAACAAAGCGACAACTGCAAATTGCCTGACGCTCGATATGATCGTCAACTCTTGTGATGAGCATCAATGTTTGAAAGTAACTTCCTCCCACCGGGATGACAAGTCTTCCCAAAGATTTCAGCTGGTCAAGCAGGGGCTTAGGAATTTCACTCGCTGCGGCAGTGACGATGATCGCATCATAAGGAGCGTGTTCTTCCCAACCCAAGGACCCGTCCCCATGGGCATACTGAATGTTGGTGTATCCCGCTTCCGTCAAGACGATCTTTGCCTTGGCTTGTAGGAACTTGATGCGCTCGACGGTATAGACCGTCTTGGCAATCAAAGACAAGATGGCCGTCTGATAGCCGGATCCCGTTCCGATCTCCAACACGCTCTTTGTCTGGTCCAAACCCGCCAGTTCACTCATTAATGCCACCATATAGGGTTGGGAGATGGTTTGATCTTGGTCGATAGGCAAAGGATGGTCTTCATATGCTAAGTTGCGATAGGTATTATCGACAAACAACTCCCGCGGTACACGTAAAAAAGCATCGATCACGTTGTCGTTCTCGATGCCCCTTGTTTTTAATTGTTGGTCCACCATCCGCTTTCGCAATGGCTCATAATGATAATGATCCATACATTGACCCTTTCAACCGCTATCAAGCCAAATGTATTATATCTTATATTCTATGAAATAGGAAGACTTGATTCTTCAACCCAAATCATGTCGACCAGCTCCGGATGATCAATAAAGGGATTTCTATTCCCTTGAGGATTGATTTCTTTTCCATCGGGATCTAATGCAATACCGCTATAAATAAACTCATTTCTATGAAGTTCAAACTCGTCCACCGGATCCTCTTTATGCCATTGAAGAAGCAAATCTAAAATGCCTGCATAAGCTCCCTCAAGCGTGTAATTTGTGTCTGGATTGTTTTCTAGCATGGTGATATCGTTTGTCAAATTCAGTTCATCGTACATTATATCCATATAGAAGAGAATTCTTGCAACATCCCCTTTATGTTCGTCACCGGGATAAAAACCTTCACTGCCGATTGTCGTTGCTATCCCACTTCCTTCAGCAAAATACCGGTTCGATCGGGTTTGATTGATACCGGTGATCGCTCTTAAATTATGTAAATCAGAGCCCTGATTTTTACTGTAGTTATCCACTCTTGGAATTCCTAATTTTGAATTAGGCCAAACATGCTCGCGCTGCCATGCGCCCGCTCCTGTGCTTATCCATTCTGTAGCAATGACATCATTATCATACATGCCCCGGACGCTTGAGTAATTCGTCTCAGGATCTCGATCCGAAAAAGATAAAACATATCTTGCATCCCCATAGCTCAGCTTGGTAAAGCCATCCCAGAGGATGTCCCTTAGCGCCAAGATCAACGCATCGTCAGTTAAGCCGCCGATGCCTTCATAGTAGCCGCTATATTCCACCGCGGGAGTCAGAAACACTTCTGGAATTATCTCACGCTTGAAGTTGGTTTGGAAAATGGACACGTCATCGATATTGGTCCTCGTCAGTGCCAACCCTTCGATCCGGAAGTATAAAGGCGTGTCCGAACCGAGGGAGTGATCCTGGAACCAAGTGTCATCGAAGGAAAAGGAGAAAGTCTTGAAGCTCGAATCCGACAAAATTTCCGCAAGTAAGGTCCAGTCGGTTTGATTGGCTGACACCGATACAGAGAGCGTTTCGGCGGTTTCGGTGCCATATTGACCATACTGGAAACTGATAGCGGTGACATCTGTGACCAGGAACTGGGTTTCCAGATATCCTGCTCTCATGCGAACGCTCTTCGTGTCCGCTTTTTGATCCGTATCCCCCGATCCGATCAAACTGTCGGACAGCCACCAGAGCTCACCGCCCGTCTCGACCGCCGCCGCTTCATAAGCGCTTTTTGTGACATCTTCAAAGTCGGTGGAATAGGCGAGATAGTCGCTCGCTTCGATGGCATAGACCGCCACCAAGTAGCGGCTCTGTGATGCTTCAATGGTTAATGGGTTTTCGGTGGAGATGTCTTTTTCTTGGATCAAGTCATACCAGGCGACGAAACGAATGGCGTCGGTCTCTTCTGCCTGGAGTGAAACGGACGTTCCCTCCGTGACCGGTCCGTTGATATCACGTGTTATGGTAGTGTCATTCGTGCTGAAGAGATAGTAATCCGCAAATCCTTCCGGAAGATAGACCGCTTCGAAGGATCTTTGGGATGACAAGGCGAGACTGAATTCCGGTGCAAATGTGACGATCTGCCCCGACTCCAGATCGCGCCAATGCTCGAACTTGAATCCCGGAGCATCGGTAGCGCTGATCGTGATATAGTCGTTAAGCAAAGGCGTGGGTTTGCTTAAGGAGACGCCGCCTTCGGTGATGTTGGTGCTGATAGATAGTATTTCCGTATTCACAATCTGTGTCGAGATCGT
This sequence comes from Acholeplasmataceae bacterium, assembly GCA_012515085.1. Lineage (GTDB taxonomy): Bacteria > Bacillota_I > Bacilli_A > Izemoplasmatales > Hujiaoplasmataceae > JAAYZB01. The sequence continues at coordinate 636 of JAAYZB010000188.1, read as the reverse complement.
GGTGATCGTGACGGGATGGATGGTGGGAAGGGTCGTCGTGGGAAGGGTGGTGTTATAGCCGGTGGTGGGGTTCGTCGTGGATCCTGGCACCGTCGTCTCGCTCTGGGAGGTGGTCGGAACATGGGTGGTAGGAAGGGTGGTGGAGCTTAATGATGTCGTTTGGGTGGAAGGCACCGTCGTGGAAGTGGTGGTAATGGACTGGCACGCACTCAAAAACAGTGTGATGATCAATAGTGTCAACAGTCGTCGTTTTTTTGGCATTCGTAGATCGCCTTCCTTTGTCAACCGAAATAGTCGTACTTTATTATATCCTATTTTTTCTAAAATATCCATTTTTGCAGCATGTTAATGTGGATTACATGATGGATTTTCAGAAATAGACGATCATAAAAGGTTCTCACCAAAGGCAATAAACCTCAATCACTGTTCAACGGACCTGTTCCTGAAAAAAGAAAAAAAGCTTATCTCGAATGGTGATAAGCTTGGAAATACTGGTGACCCGTGCGGGGTTCGAACCCGCGAATGCATGCGTGAAAGGCATGTGAGTTAACCGTTTCTCCAACGGGCCGAAATGGCGCCTCAACTAGGACTTGAACCTAGGACCCCATGATTAACAGTCATGTGCTCTAACCAACT
>JAAYZB010000187.1 GCA_012515085.1 Acholeplasmataceae bacterium | reverse complement strand
GAGGACGTGATCATTGCGATCACGACCAACGGATATGTCAAGCGGATGAATGTCGATGTTTATAAATCACAAAACCGGGGCGGCCGGGGAAAAACCGGAATGAAAACAAACGAAGACGACATCATCGATTCCATCATTGCGATGTCGACACACGATTTCCTTTTATTCTTCACATCGTTTGGTCGGGTTTATAAACTCAAAGGATATCGCATACCCAGTTACGGTCGCAACTCCAAAGGCTTGCCAATCGTTAACTTGTTGTCGCTTGGCGAAAACGAATCGCTGACCGCTTGTGTCAGCGTCAAGGATTTCACCGAAGGCAACCTCTTTTTCACCACCGTGAAAGGATTGGTTAAACGAACAAAAGTATCGAGCTTCCAAAACATCAGAATAAACGGTATTCGCGCGGTTTCCCTGAAGGATGACGATCAGCTTCAAAGCGTTAAATTAACCGATGGAACGCGGGATATCATCATTGGTGCCTCCAACGGAAAAGCAATTCGTTTCAATGAAAAAAACGTCCGGATCATGGGGCGTAACGCCGCAGGTGTTCGGGGAATTTCGTTGAATGGAAACGAGGAAGTGATTGGGGTCACCATCGTGACGGAAGATCGCACACAGATATTGGCCATTACCGAAAAAGGCTATGGCAAACAAACCTCTGTTGATGAGTATCGCTTGCAGGGACGTGGCGGTAAAGGTGTTAAGACGATCCATGTCACCGCGAAAAACGGCAATTTGAAAAAGTTGATCAGTGTGGTCGGAGACGAGGATTTGCTCGTGGTAACCGATAAGGGAATGATTATCCGCGTCCCGATTGACCAGATCGCACAAACAAAGCGCGCGACACAAGGAGTGAAAATCATCAATTTGCTTGAAGGACATGTCGTGTCTACCATTGCCATGGTTCCAAAAGAAGAATTGATCGATGATGATGAAGCGGAGATCGAAGATAAAGAACTACCTGAAGAAACGATCCCGGTAGTTCATTCTCTCGAACCTTTAGAAAAAACATCGGGCTATCAGGAACTGACTGATTTTGACAACGATGTCGATAGCGATGATGCCGAAGATGAAAACGAAGACGACGAAATCAACGATATTTTAAGCGACAGTTATTAAGGAGGAGCCATCATGCTGGATTTAAAACAAATTCGAGATGAAACCGAAAAAGTCATAGAGCGATTGAGTCGCCGAGGCGGTGATTTTTCCTATCTCAATGACTTGTTGGAAGTCGATCGGAAAAGACGGGAAGCCATTGTCGAAACCGAGTTGCTGAAATCCAGAAAAAATGAAGCTTCCCGCTTGATTGGAAAATACAAACAAGAGAAAAAGCCAATCGAACCGTTATTAAAAGAAATCGATGCTTTTCAAGATCAGATTCGCTCGTTGGACGAATTGGTCAAGAAGAGTGATGAAGAAATCAAGAATACATTACTTCGCACACCCAACTTGCCGGATGATTCCATTCCTATTGGCAAGGATGAATCCGCGAACATCGAAATCAAACGCCATTTGACCCCGAGAGGTTTTGATTTTCCTTATAAATCTCATTATGAGTTGGGAGAAGCCCTCGATATTCTTGATTTCAATCGTGCCGCGAAAATTGCCGGCAGCCGCTTCGTTGTTTATAAAGGGTTGGGCGCGCGACTAGAACGCTCGCTCATCCAATTCATGATGGATCTTCACGCGAACAAACATGGTTATACGGAGATCATCCCGCCTTATGTGGCAAACGAAACATCGATGATCGCCACCGGCCAGTTTCCGAAGTTTCAGGAGGACGCATTTAAACTGAATGACGACCGAGGACTCTATCTCAATCCAACCGCTGAAGTGCCAACCATCAATTTGCATCGTGACGAAGTGATCGATAAAAATTTGTTGTCGCTCAAATACGTTGCCTATACGACCGCGTTCCGAAAAGAAGCGGGATCTGCCGGAAAAGATACGCGGGGGATTTTAAGGCAACATCAATTTAACAAGGTCGAATTGATCAAATTTACCAAACCAGAAGATTCGGAAGCGGAACATTTGGGAATGTTAGCGGATGCGGAAGACGTGCTGATAACGCTTGGTATTCCTTATCGAGTGATTGTTTTATCAACGGGGGATCTCGGATTTTCCATGAGTAAAACATACGATATCGAAGTTTGGCTGCCTTCCGAACAGAATTATCGTGAAATCAGTTCGGTGTCCAATGCGAATGAATATCAAGCCCGGCGCGGGAACATCAAATTTCGCCGCGAAGAAGGGGCCAAACTGGAATATGTGCACACGTTGAATGGGTCAGGATTGGCGGTCGGACGCACGGTGATTGCCATCATGGAAAATTTCCAACAAAAAGACGGCTCAATCGTGATTCCAGAGGCTTTAAGACCTTACATGGGTGCCTCTGTGATCAAATAGTCGTCATTTAGATGGATCGATAAAAAACGGAAAGTTTGTTTCTGACTAAAAGATTTCCGTTTTTTTTATAGTTGTTCGCGAATTTTAGCCGCGATGTCAGCTAAAGCGTCCTGAGATATTTTCCCCATGTTATTTTGGAAGGTCATCGTGACGTTATCGGCGGGATACCGAGGAATCAAATGAATGTGTAAATGGAATACGGATTGCATGGGTTGATTGACATTCACTAAAAGATTCATCCCGATTGGATGAAATGCGGCTTGAATCGCTCGAGCGATCTCTGGCACCTGACGAAAGATGGTCGCTGCTTGAGGGGGAGTCAAATCGTAAAGAGTGGCCACATGATTTTTTGGAAGAATCAACGTATGGCCTCGGGTTGATTGCGAGATGTCGAGAATCGCGATGAGATCATCATCTTCATAAACGATGTGTGCCGGAATTTCTTTCTTGATGATCTTACAAAAAATACACTCCATTATCTTGTTTCCTCCTGACGAACGAATTCAATCAATTGCCGAAAATCATCGATCCAACAATCTGGGCGCAACAATTCTATGTCTGCTTTTTTTTCTGACCAAGAGACGGCGCAAGTGAGAATTCCCGCATTTTTCCCCGATAAAATATCGGACGGATTGTCTCCCACCATAAGTGCGTGGTGGCATCCGAGGTGTTTCAACGCTTTCTCGATCGGTTCTGGGTGGGGCTTGTGATGGAGAACATCATCTAGCCCAATAAGGAGATCCAGATAGCGATCGATGCCAAAATGCTGAATCGATGGCAATGCGGATGCCTTGAATTTGGTTGTGACAATCGCAATCTTATACCCCGAAGCTTTCAAAAAATCTAATAACTCGATAACATAGGGATAAAGAGTAATAGTATCAAATTCCATTTGGCGATAGAAGCGAAGATAGGTATCGATCATCGCTTGCACATGCTCAGGGTCAGGATTCATTTTTTCGAACACAGCTTTGAGTGGCGGACCGATCATTGCGGAAATATCGCTCTCGGACAACACCAGTTTTGGATAGTGAAACAAAAAAGTCTTTCGGTAACTTTCACTGATCAACCGATTGGATTCGACTAGCGTGCCATCCAGATCAAAAAGGATCGCTTCTAATTTTGACATTATATCACCGATACCATTATATCAAATAGAAAGAGAATTGGACGATTTTTTAAACCATTCCTCCGATTCAACTGGTGAAGAAAACAGTGTTGTGATATAATTGACCCGGTGATTTTGTGAAAAAAACCATGATGATATTCAACCCGCAAAGCGGAAAACAAAATCTAGAAAAACGCTTGCCAGAAATCTTGAATATCCTTCGAAGCAACGGGTATGATATTCAGGTTTCTTCGACGAGTTATGTGGGAGAAGCCACTGTTTTTGCCCGTCAAGCATGTGTGGAAAATTATGATATGATCATAATTATCGGTGGAGACGGAACCTTCAACGAATGTGTGAACGGCCTGATGGAATTTTCCAAACGGCCGCTCATTGGGTATATTCCCGCTGGGACTTGTTGCGACATCGGCATGACGCTGGGACTGACTAAAAATCCCAACAAAGCCCTTCGCAACATTCTGGTCAATCGACCCGTTGACATGGATGTCGTCAAAGCGAATGACCGGTATTTTTGTTATGTTTCGGGAAACGGAGCGTTCGTCGACATCAGTTATGTCACCGATTCCCGCTTAAAGAAAAAAATCGGGTACTTGGCTTATTTGGTCAAAGGGTTGGAAGAGTTGTTCACGATTCCCAACATGAAAATAAAAGCAGTGCATGACCAGGGCGAAATCAACGGCCGTTTTTCGCTGATTCTCGTCATCAACTCGAAACGGGTCGCCGGAGTCAACTTGATTTACAAACCGACATTGGATGATGGAATGGTCGATGTGGTGATGTATCGCAGTTTGATTCCTCTGAACTGGTTACTCTATTTCATCTCGTTTCTTTTGCCGTTTTGGTCGTCGCCGCTCATCGTTCGTTTTCAAACCAGTACACTTCGCGTGGTATCGAATACTCGCTCACGTTGGAATCTTGATGGTGAATGTGGCGGACTCGGGAATCAGAATTTCCAAGTGTGCAAACAAGCCATACAGATTATCGTTCCACCCAAAATCAAAAAGAAGTATTTCCGCAATCAAGAGGAAACGCATGATTGAAAAATCCATCCGGGAAATCGTTGTCGTGGAGGGCGAGCACGACATCCAACGATTAAAAAGCATTTATCCGGATATTGATTGCGTCAAAACGAACGGAACCGAAATATCGGAGGCGACACTGCAACTATTGGAAAAACTCGCTGAGACCCGCGGGCTCATTTTGTTTTTTGATCCAGATTATCCCGGAAGACAAATCACGCATCGAATCATGAATCGGATCCCTCATTGTCGGGTAGCTTTCCTTTCGGCAGACAACGCTCGAAGTTATAACAAGAAAAAAGTCGGAGTCGAACACGCGGACGAGCAATCGATTCGAGAGAGTCTTCAACACCTTTTTACCGTTCAAAAGAATAGAAAAAACAATGTGAGCAGAGCCGATCTTCAATATCGAAAATATGTGGACGCTGAAGGGGCGGCCACGAGACGAAAACAGCTGGCTAAGCGGTTAGGACTTCCAGAATCAAATGGTAAAACCTTACTGAAATATCTCAATATATTTCAAGTGGATCCCGCGGTTCTGGATGAGGAGAATGTATGAAAAAAGAACCCAATACACTGAGTGATATCAACTACTTAAAAAAGGATGGATTTCGAATCAAAAAACATCTGGGACAAAACTTTTTGAGAAATAACACACTCATCGATCAGATCATTGAGGCCGCGAATTTAACTAAAAACACGGGAGTGATCGAAGTTGGTCCAGGGTTGGGTTCTATGACTGGTAAATTGCTAAACAAAGCGAAAAAAGTATTGGCATATGAAATTGATACCGCGCTTATTCCTTTCTTGAAAAATAAATTTTCTACACAAAACAATCTATTTCTCTTGCAAATGAACATTTTGGATGCGGCAATAGATGAAGACATTGAAACATACCTGAGTGATTGCGATGATATCGTCGTAGTCGCCAATCTTCCCTACTATATCACAACACCCATCCTCATGCGCTTTTTAGAGACGTCGACACGGATCGATCGGTTGATTTTAATGATGCAACTTGAGGTTGCCAAGCGGATCACTTCTCGGCCATCGACCAAGGATTATAACGCACTATCCGTTTTGGTTTCTTATCGGGCAAATGCCGAATTTCTCTTTGAGATTTCTCGAGAGAACTTCCTTCCAAAACCAAATGTCGATAGTGCGATCGTCCGGTTGAACATTCAAAATGAACCTCGATTTCCGGCAACGAATGATCGCTATTTTCTAACCTTTGTTCACCAGGCCTTTACCCAACGTCGCAAGACGCTTCTCAACAATCTTTTAAGTGCTTATCCCGCCCTTGACCGGCCGATGATCGAACAGGTGTTGAACCGTCATGACCTTGATTTGACGATTCGTGCGGAAGCGTTGACCCTGGCGGATCTCGTGAAGCTTGCCAATGATTTTTACCAGTTGACGCATTCATAAGAAAAATGAAAGGCACCCCCCAAAATCGGTGGGTGTTTTTTTAGTGGTCATGATATAATGAAATTGACATCTCAACAAAGGAAGGAATAACGATGAATGCATTGCGAAAGCAAGATCCGGAACTAACTCACTATATCGATGCTGAAAAGAAACGCCAACAATCACATTTGGAACTGATTGCTTCAGAAAACTTCGTGTCTTTGGCGGTTTTGGAAGCAAATGGCAGCGTGTTGACCAACAAGTATGCCGAAGGATATCCGAACAAACGCTATTACGGCGGCTGTGAATTTGTGGATGGAGCCGAAAATTTAGCAAGAGAGCGAGTCAAAGCGTTATACCACGTCGCCTTTGCGAACGTCCAGCCTCATTCGGGTTCGACTGCAAATATGGGAGCGTATCGCGCCATCTTGTCTCCTGGGGATATCGTCATGGGCATGGCTCTCGATCAAGGCGGTCATCTCACGCATGGCCATCCGCTTAATTTCAGCGGCATTGATTATGAATTTCATCCGTACTATGTCAATAAAGAAACAGAAATGATCGATTATGACCTCTTGGCGCAAATGGCACTTCAAATCAAACCAAGATTGATCGTCGCCGGTGCGAGCGCTTATCCCAGAATTCTCGATTTTCAACGGTTTCGGACCATTGCGGACTCGGTTGGGGCTCTGCTCATGGTTGATATGGCCCATATTGCTGGACTCGTTGCGGCCGGACTTCATCCGAATCCTTGCGACGTGGCCGATATCGTGACCTCTACGACCCATAAGACACTCCGGGGACCGCGTGGCGGCATTATTCTTACCAACAACGAAGAAATTGCAAAGAAAGTTGACAAAGTGATTTTCCCAGGAATTCAAGGTGGTCCACTCATGCATATCATTGCGGCCAAGGCAGCGGCGTTCAAAGAAGCCGCTACCATGGAATTCAAGCATTATCAAGAACAAGTCGTTCAGAATGCCAAGGTCTTTGCCGAACGGTTTGTAGAGCTCGGCTATCATGTTGTTTCCGGCGGAACTGACAATCATCTGTTGTTGTTGGATACGCTATCCAAAACAGGCTTGACCGGGAAAAAAGCGGAAAACCTGCTGGACAGTGTCCATATCACCTGTAACAAAAATACCATTCCTTATGATACGCAAAAACCGTTCATTGCCAGCGGAATTCGCTTGGGAACACCGGCAATGACCACGCGTGGTTTGAAAGAAGCCGAATTTATCCTCGTTGCTGATCTGATTGACAAAGTCCTGTCTGATCCAGAAAATTCCACAGTTTGTGATGAAGTGAAACAAGCGGTGATTCAATTGACGGATCGGTATCCTTTGCCCTGTTGATCTCCTTAGTAAAAAAATAGAAAAAGAATGAAATATATCTTGTCTCGATGAAAAATCGGCTTATAATATTAATTATTATGTCAATTGCCCAATTGTAAGAGACGTGGATTTTTCGATCAATTGGAGATAGTAAATAGCGTTTTTAAGGGGGAGATTCGTATGGGGAAATATACCAAAGCTGATATTTTAAAGAGCGCGAAAGAAGAAAATGTCCGTTATATCCGGTTGATGTTCACCGATATCAACGGAACCATCAAAAGCGTTGAAATACCAGTCGGTCGCTTAGAAACCGCACTCGATGGACACGTCATGTTTGACGGGTCATCCGTGGAAGGGTTTGTTCGAATCATGGAAGCGGATATGTATCTAAGACCGGATTATGATACTTGGCTCATCATGAGGTGGGAAGAACCGACTTACGGCATGGTTGCTCGTTTGATTTGTGATGTATTTACACCCGATGGGAAACCGGCATCGGCTGATCCGAGAAGTACGTTGAAACAAGTCGCCAAAAAGATGGATGCTTTAGGTTTTTCGGCTCTCAATATCGGGTTTGAACCGGAATTCTTTTTGCTGAAGTTAAGTGAAAACGGTGAAATCACCCTGAATGTCACCGATCAGGGCGGGTATTTTGACTTATCTCCAATCGATGGAGCGAGCGATTGCCGTCGCGACATCGTTTTGGAACTCGAACGAATCGGGTTTACCATGGAAGCCAGCCATCATGAAGTGGCTCCGGGTCAAAATGAGATCAATTTTCACTTTTCCAATATTGTGGAAGCTTGTGACAATGTCCAAACCTTTAAACTCGTCGTTAAAAACATTGCCAGGCGTCACGGGCTTCATGCCACATTTATGCCGAAGCCGATTGCAAAAATCAACGGGTCCGGAATGCACACCAATTGCTCACTGTCGGATATGAACGGTCAAAACGCTTTTTATGATCCAAATGATCCCATGGGACTATCACTGGTATGTCGGCAATGGTTAACGGGTATCCTCACGCATTCCCGACACTTTTGCGCCATTACCAATCCAACGGTAAATTCGTATAAACGGCTAGTTCCAGGATACGAAGCGCCTTGTTATGTCTCTTGGTCAGAACACAATCGCTCCGTGATGGTTCGAATCCCCGCGACTCGAGGCGTCACGACCCGAACGGAAATCCGGAGTGTGGATACCTCTTGTAATCCCTATCTCGCCATGGCGGTCATTTTGGCTTCCGGGCTGGACGGCATTGAACGAGAATTGCCTTTGATTGATCCAATCAATGAAAATTTGTTTTCGTTGACCGAGGCCGAGCGATTGGCCCTTGGAGTCAGAAATCTACCCGATAATCTGAAAGAAGCAATCGATTTACTGAAAGAAGACCCCTTGATGAAAGCAACACTGGGAGAGCATATTTTCCAAAAATTCATCGAATTGAAAAACAACGAATGGGATGAATTTCGTTCAACAGTCACGGAGTGGGAGATCCGACGCTATATCAAAGTGATCTAATCTGGAAATCCTTACGGCGAAAAATTAAAAAAAGTAGACTTTTCTCAATATGTACCTTATCGATCGGACTCCTTGAATAAAAAGGATGCTCTGGATTTATAAGGTACATTTTTATCTTGTCATAGCGTCTACTTTTTTTTATTCTCACGGTTTGAGGAATGATGCATTTATGGCTTAAATAGCTACCAAGTTCATCGAATGATCCTTCAGGCACTTGTCATTTCAAGCGGCTTGCTTAAGAAGATTTGTCCAGCAATGTCTGCAAGTCCGAGACGGAAAAATCAAACTTCTTTTTGCAAAATTGACAAACGGTCTCAATGGCTTCACCTTTGTCGATCAATTCATTTAATTCGGCTTTGCCAAGTGAAATCAAGCCGGCTTCAAATCGCTCCCGGCGACAATTGCAGCGATAAAAGAGGGGAAGAGGAGGATAAATAAGAACATCCGTTCCCGCAATCATTTGAACGATTTTTTCTGGCGATGTTCCAGAGTGGATCAAAGAGGAGATGGGTGGCAATTCTTGAATGCGGGCTTCAATTGTTTTTAAAGTGTCATCCGTCGCCCCGGGCATAGCTTGGACAATGACACCACCGGCAGCTTTCACGCTTCCATCGGTATCGACCAACACACCCAAAGCGACCGCGGAAGGAATTTGTTCGCTCTTAACAAAATAATAGGAAAAATCATCCCCGATTTCGCCCGTTTGAAGTTCGACACTGGAGGTAAAAAAATCACGCACTTTCAAATCTTTGGTAATTCGGAGAAACCCATTTCTTCCAACGACACCGCCGACATCCAATTTTCCCTCGCTTTTAGATTGATGCACATGAGGGTTGGTGAGGACTCCTTTGACTTCTCCGTGGGCATTGCTGAGGGCGATGATTTTTCCAATCGGGCCATTCCCGTCGATTTGAACGGTGATATCCTGATCCTCTTTCAACAGTGCGCCCATGATCAGCGTTGCCGTCAGGGTTCGACCAAAAGCAGCCGTCGCTGCCGGCCAAGTATCGTGGATTTCTCGCGCTGTTTCAACGAGATTCGTCGTTGAGGCGGCATAGATCCGGATGGTTTTATGAAACGCTTGGGCTTTGATCAAATAGTCTGTCAAATTTATCACATCCTGTGATTCATTATAACACGCCATTCAAAAAACGGCTGTCGAACTGATTGGGGATATGTTATAATATTTTTACTTGTTAAAAGAAAGGCTGATCCGGCATGAAGTGGCAAATTGATGAACTTGAAATCGACAATCAAATCGTCATTGCCCCGATGGCCGGTATCACCAATCCGGCTTATCGAGGAATTTTAAAAGAATACGGAGCCGGCTTGATATACACCGAAATGGTTTCTGATAAAGGCTTGGGATATCAAAACAAAAAAACCTGGGAGATGTTGGAAATAGTTCCTAGCGAACATCCGATATCGCTTCAACTCTTTGGCAGTGAACCGGAATCCATGACAAAAGCGGCACGGATCATCGATCAAGAAACAACCGCGGATATAATTGATATCAATCTTGGATGCCCCGTACCCAAAGTCATTAAAAGCGGGGCCGGGTCACGATTGATGTGCGTTCCGGACAGGGTATTTGCCATTGTGTCTTCCGTGGCGTCTGCGGTCAAAAAACCGGTCACAGTCAAAATAAGAAGTGGCTGGGACAGCCAACATATCAATGCTGTGGAAATCGCTAAAATATGCGAAAAAGCAGGAGCGAAGGCAATTGCGGTCCATGGTCGGACAAGAGCACAGGTGTATTCAGGAAAAGCGGACTGGGACATCATTAAAGCCGTGAGAGAAGCGGTAAAAATTCCGGTGATTGGCAACGGGGATATCACTTCGCCAGAAATTGCCAAACGAATGCTCGATGAAACGGGTTGCCAAGCAATTATGATTGGCAGAGGCGTTTTGGGTCGACCTTGGTTGGTTCGTCAAGTCCAAGAATATCTTGAAACGGGCACTTATGAAGAAAGGGTTTCTTTGCAAGAAAGATGCCAAATCATCTTTCGTCATTTGCAGCGGCTCAAAGAATCCAAAGGAGAAAAATTGGCCGTGCTGGAAATGCGCAGTCACGGAGCTTGGTATCTAAAGGGATTGAAGAACGCATCTGACATCAAAGTCCAACTATCCGCAGCGCAATCTATTTCTGATTTTTCGAAAATTATCCAAACATATTTCTCTTATCTTGAGACGCTCGGAAACTGATTTGTTCCATCACACCGAAACTCAAACATTGATTCAATACAAAATACGTTTCAATAAAAACGGCTGTCAGCGTGTTTCGCTGTCAGCCGTTTGTTTTAACTTTGCAGATGAAATAACCAATAAAATAAGAGGTTGACTTGGTTGAATAAGCGACATCACTGAACGTAAATAGCGTATTTGTTCAGCAAGAGATCGTCCAATTCGACAAGTAGCCGGATCCCTTCATTGGAAAAGATTGTCTCTTGGATATGGGTGTGTTTTTTTAGATAATTGAATAATTGTCCTTGATCAAACGGGATCAACATCCTCACAACATGTCGATCTTTGTGAAGCAGCTGATCGATCAGCTCCAGTAATTGGTCAATGTTGAGATCGTTGAGGGCGCTCACGTGAATCGAATAAGGATAATCATCAATTGGTAGTTTTTCACAATTATCGATTTTGTTATACACATGAATGATGGGGATATCTTCCACGCCTATTTCTTTGAGTACCGATTCTGCAACCTCGAGTTGATTGGTGTAATTCGGATTGGCGGCATCGATGACATGGAGGATCAAATGCGATTCTTTGATCTCTTCCAATGTGGATTTGAACGCTTCAATCAGATGATGCGGCAGTTTGGAGATGAATCCGACGGTATCGGTCAATAAAAAATGATGATTGTTCGCCAGGGTGATTTCCCGCGTTTGTGTTTCTAGCGTGGCAAACAACATGTTTTTTTCAAACATGTACTTATCGGCTTTCTTGCTGGAATGCTCAAGTAGCGCATTCATCAAGGTTGATTTTCCGGAGTTTGTATAGCCAGCAATCGCCACCGTTTTGACATCCGCTTGTTTTCGCTTTTTTCGTTGGGTTCTTCTCACTTCGACAACATCACGGAGTTCGCTTTTTAGCTTGGCGATGCGATCTCTCAATATCCGACGGTCGATTTCCAACTGTTGTTCTCCAGGTCCTTTGGATCCGGTACCGCTTTTTTGCCGAGAGAGTGAGCGATACATTCCAATAACTCGTGGCAAAAGATACATTGATTGAGCAAGCTCGACTTGCAACATGGCTTCTTTGGTTTTTGCCCGTCGGGCAAAAATATCTAGAATCAGCACCGTCCGGTCAATGATCTTCGTTTCCAACACCCGTTCCAGATTTCGAATGTGCGAAGGGCTGAGCTCATCATCAAAAATCACCAAATTGGCATCTAGCGTTTGAATATCCTGTTTTAAACTTTCCACTTTTCCTTGGCCGATATAATAATTCGCGGTCGGTTCGTTTGCTTTTTGGGTCGTGACCTGCACAACTTCAATATCGCACGCTTCCGCCAATCGAGCCAATTCTTTCATTGAAACATTGAAATCGTCGTTTTGATGACAATCCAAACCGACCAAGATTGCTTTTTCCAAAGTGCATCACCTAATATATTATTATACATCAACTAACCGAAAAAACAGCGATTTGAGGTCAAAAATCCTCTATATAATTAAAGTGATTTATGTTATAATAAATCGATTATCTGGGATTAACAAGGAGACAAGCAATGAAAGCCGAGCCTAGACAAGATAAGAAGACGTGGCGAACCGGATGGAACCGAGTCAAGAAAACACTGACGAATTTCTGCCATTCCGTCAAGCGGTTGATTGACGACGCTCTTCTTTCTCGAAAGAAAACCTTATGGATGCTGGCATTGGTCGTCCTCACAGTACTTTTCGGCGTCCAGATCCTGATCATATTGGTCAGAAACAGTTTTTACAACAATTTTTCGGATGATATTTTACAATATTATACGATCATTGTTGATTTTATCCGTCAACTGAAAGACGGATCGATTTCGCTTTTCAATTTAAATAACTATCTGGGAGCGTCGATCTTTTCCGATATTTATTATGTGCCGCTGGATATCTTCACCGGCATCACGTTTGTCTTGAGTTTTTTGATGCCGACACAACTGGCTTATTCCATTACCGAATTTATTAAGATCTTGGCGGGCGTGATGGTCTTCGCAATTTACCTTTCCAAGCAAGGAATGAAAAATCGCACTGTTTTCTGGGGCGGTATCGTTTATTTCATCAGCGGCGGAACCGTTAGCTTTATGGCCTTCCCGGCATTTTTATCGTTGGTTTTCTATCTACCTTTGGCCTTGCTTGTCATTCATTGGTCATTTAAAGGAAAAAAATGGGTCGTGCCGCTTTTCGCAATGGCGCTTGTTTTCTATAACTTCTACTTGGCTTATACGGCGCTAATTTTTACCGGGATCATGTATATTGTTGAATACATTAAACGCTCGGATTTTCATTTTGGCCGATTTATTCGTGACGGAGTGATTTTCTTGTTGCTATGCATCTTGGGAGTTGCTATGTCTTTGGTTGTTTTCTATCCATCGGTTTTGTTTATTTTGGAAGATACTTTCCGAGATTCAGGGACTTTTAATGCTTGGGTGATCAATATCGGATCGATCGAAATAAAATTATTCCAACCGATGATTTATATGCGTTTTCTAGCCAAAATGTTTGCGGAGCAACGCCCGATCGGATTTTACGGTTTTGCCCAGGATTATACAAAAGAGCATGTGTCCCTATACATCACGATGACAGGATTGGCACTCATGAATTATGTGTTCTTTTTAAAGGACCGTATCAGCAAGATTTATAAGGTTTTGATTCCTTTTGGGCTGATATTGATGTTTTTTCCGCTGTTCTCCTATGTGTTTTCTGGGACGTTGGATGTTCCCTATACACGGTGGATAAATGTATATCCTCTCATCCAAGTCATGATTTTTGCCCATGTGTTTGATGCCAAAGGGTTTGAACAGCTCAAGCCAAAATGGCTGAGTATTTCCACCGCGCTTTTACTGGTTGTCAATGGTGGCGTGATCTATTATTATATCGACCGGCTGATAACGCTGGAAGATTTCAAATTCGCGGATGCATTGATCGCCGACACGGCGATCATGGGTGTTTCCGCTGTTATCTTAATCTTGATGATCATTTTTGCCTGGATCCGGAAGAATCATTGGTTTAAATACTTGTTCTGGGTTGAATTTGCGGTCAGTATTTGCTTTATTTACTCTGGGCCATTTTCGATCGTCAATAAAAACGATATGTTTGAAACGATGTATCAGATTCAGGATTTTTTGGAAGAACATTTGGACCACGACAGTTTTTACCGGGTCTATGTGGACTTAGATCGTTTTAATGCCGAGAGGACAAACTTCAATCGGATGACCGCTTTCCCCACCAATACGAGAATTTTCCATTCTTGGACCGATAAGGAAACGGATATGTTGGCAGAATTGCTCTTTGGGCAGGTGGAGCATCAAACCAAAGAGGTGTTGGAAGTACAAGCGCTTTATCTCAATCAATTTCTTGGCTATAAGTATGTTTTAGCCAGTCAAAATTACACCTATTATCTGGACGGATCGCTTTATCGTTTGATTGCAGAAAATGAGGAGTTCCAACTACTTGAAATCATTCCTGCCAAACCATTTCAAGTATTCGAATCATATGTGAGCCATTCGGGATATAAGAGCTATCGGACAAACAACAACAAAGTGCAAGCGCAGAAAGTCTTATTACAACACGCCTTGGTCGATGTGACGGAACGCTATAGCGATTTGGCGCTTAACTTGGAGAGCAAGACGCTTTCAGGTATTAGCACACTCAGAACACTTTCACCCACCAAGAACGTATCGGTGTATGATACCGTCAATATCGCCGGATTGAGTGATCCAAGCGTTCGGAGTTTTCTTCGCTTTGGCGCGCCCGTGTTTGATGTGGGTTATAGTGCGGGAGCAATTTACATCAAATCCTCCACCGACACAGCACAGTATGGGGAAGTGTTCGTTGAATTTGAGGGCGGAGCCAAACACGCCTGCACCATCAATACCGATCCCAACATCCCACACGATGTCAAATGTGAATTCGGCGCGGAGCCAATCGCAATCTATTTTGAAGCAGAGCAATTGCCGATGACATTTAACTTCCAGTATCGGCGCGAGTTGGCGCGTGAAGGGGCCGCTTATCTGGTCTATGATCTGGCGAATATCAATTTTTCCCGAGACAAGGGAATGTTGTATTTCGAACTCAGTAAACCGTTTGAACGCGTATTCTTTGTGGATGAAAACGGACAAGAGTTCGAAGGATTCAAGAACTATTATTATTATGATACAAGACCTGAATTGATGTATGTCTTCAAAACCTGGGAAATGTATCAAAACGTTCCGGATCTCTATAATTTCCGACTTAGTTACGCCTATGATGATTTGAGTGATTTTGACGAAGCGGTGGGAACATCACTTTCGGATAATGAGTTTTTGTCGATCGATCACGGGAAGATAGACCTTCGCTATACAAGAACCAGCGACTCGACTTACGATCAATTGGTCGTCGTACCGGTGGCCTATTCCGAAGAATGGCAGTTTGTCTCAGACACCCAATATGAGACAATCAGCGCGAGCGGTGGTTTCCTCGGCATTATTATTCCCGCCGATGTGGACATCATTGAGATCGAGATGCGTTTTGTGCCGAAAGGATTAGCAAAAGGAGCATTAGCAAGTGGTGGTGCGACGCTGGTTTATTTGGGAATATTCCTTCCCATATGGATTGTAAAACGCCGACACAAAAAAAATCAAATCCCCCAAGAGGAGTTGAGCGAATAGATGAAAAATATCACAATCATTATTCCGTCCTACAATGAAGAGAAAAATGTGCCGCTATTTTATCAAGAGGTCAAAAAACATTTGAATATTCCTGGATATCGATTCAATTTATTGTTCGTGGATGATGGTTCCAAAGACAATACCTTCGCCGAAATCAAGAAATGTGCGGCGAACGATCCTTTGGTTCGCTACCTTCGTTTTTCCCGCAACTTTGGCAAAGAAGCCGCGATGCATGCCGGATTGGAATACTCAAAGGATGAAGACGCCATCATCATCATTGATTGCGATCTTCAACAACCGCCCTCTTTGATTCCGGAAATGATTTCTTACTATGAATCAGGATATAAAATCGTTTATACGAAAGGAAAGACCCGCAAAGGCGAGCCCAAACTCAGGACCTTCTTTGCCAATCGGTTCTATCGGTTGTATAATCGACATACGGAAATGCCGCTTGATAACGGAGCAAAGGATTTTCAATTATTAGACAAGCAAGTGATCGCCGCGTTTTTACAAATCAAAGATAATTATCGGTTTGTCAAAGGTATCTTTTCCTGGGTCGGATATCCTCGCAAATGCATTGAATATGATTTCATTCCTCGGATGCATGGAAAATCGACATGGAGTTTCAAATCGCTTTTCAAATACGCTTTTAACGGAATGAATCAATTTTCGACTTTGCTGATGTTGTTGCCGGTGGCAATGCTCATTGGCGTGATGGCGTGTTTGATTGGAGACATCTTGCTTTTCATCTTTGATGTTTTTACACTCGCGCAATTTTTGTTAGGGTTAAATATGGTGTTGTTGGGGTTGTTATTGGGAGTCTCGATTTATGGCATATTCTATTTGCTTTATCAGTTGCGCCGACAAGTATTGAACCGACCTATCTACCTGATTCAGGAATCATCGGAGGACAATCCCGTTGAAAAAAATTTGGACATTCATTAGAACCAATTTCTTGACAACAAAGTTTTTGTCTTTTGGCATCATCGGTGTTGTCAACACGCTGATTCACATGGGAATCTACTGGGTTTTCTATCATCATGTTTTTTCAAGCAGTACGAGCGAGAGCGTGGTGGCGTTTTTATCCAATACGGCCGCTTTTATCGGCGCGTCCACATTTTCGTATTTCGCCAACGCCTTTTTCACTTTTAAACCCAAGCATAAAAGCACCATGCAATTCACCATTGTATTGGGAGTTTTCTTAGCGCGTCTTTTGATTAGCAGTCTGCTCACTACCGGGTTCGATTATGCCATTATCCATTGGGTGAAACTGAATTATGAACTCTATCCATGGACAACGGTCATCGCCCCATTTTTGGGATCGGTCTTCTTGATTCCAATCGCGTATTTTGCTTTGGATTATGTTTTTCACAAAACAGATGTCAAAAAGAATGACTTACCGCAACCTTAGCCTTGGAAAAATCTTCATTTTGCGGTAAAATAAAGTAAGAAGCACTACCGGGGGAGATGAAAAAATGGATTATTTTATGTTTGCGGTGATAACAACCTATTTATTCGCGATATTTTTATTGGCATTGAGAGCGAAGGTCAGCCACAAAACCATCCGCCCGGCTAAAATCATCTTAATCATTTTCTTTGCCCTCTCTGTTGTTTTATTCTTTCTGAATTTAGCAACCTCAGCGATTGAATTGGTAACCCAAATTGTCGCCTTGTTGCCACTACCATATATCTTGGGCATGATTTATTTCAATGAGTTGAAATCATTTCTGAAACGAATCGGCCTTATTCGCGGGAAGAAGCAACGAAATGCGAAAACGGACAATGATTTAGCGGATAAACTGCTGGAAACGGTCGATTTTTTGTCCAACCGGAAGATTGGAGCCTTGATCACGGTGGAACGGAACATCAACCTATCGGCTTTTATCAGCAAAGCGATGATGATCAATGCGCCTGTTTCCAG
>JAAYZB010000186.1 GCA_012515085.1 Acholeplasmataceae bacterium | reverse complement strand
GAGCTTTTATGGCTCATCAAGTGATTTTTAAATGTGCTGCATCTCAGAAGTTTCCCTGATCCTGTGCGTTTTAATCTTTTTTTGGTTCCCGAATGGGATCGCATTTTTGGCATGTTGTTCTCTCCTTCATTATTTTTTCTTCGGTGTCATAAACATCGTTAAATATCGACCTTCACGAGCGATATCTTTTTCCAGTGTGCCCACTTCTTCACAACCCAAGCGAAAACGGACTAAGACTTCTTTTCCTTGTTGGATCAACAAGTTGCCAGCACGATATGGCAGCCAAACGGCTACTTTTAGCTTATCGCCTTTTTGTAAGAATTTTACACCGTTGCGCAGTTTGGTTTCAAAATCATGGGTATCGATCACAGCCGTTAGACGCACTTCTTTGATATCGACGATATTTTGGTTTTTGCGAGCTTCCCGGGCTTTGCGCTGTTGTTCGTACCGGTATTTCCGGTAATCCATCATCTTGCATACCGGGGGTTTGGCATTGGGAGCGACCATCACCAGATCATAGCCATCTTGATTCGCGATGGCCAGAGCTTCACGTGTGGGTTTCACACCAAATGGGGTCCCGTCGTTGCCAATCAGGAGCACTTCTTTCGTGTGAATATCCTCGTTGATCGGAGTATCGTCTTTTTTGACTGGGCGTTGCATGTTCGTGTAGATAATAAATAACACCTCCAAAAGATAAAAAGTGGATGCCGTATAAGGCACCCACATATACTGTCCGAAAAAATTACGACGGTAGCATCAACCTATTGAGAAATCAATCAGGTGAGAAGGGGCCTTCTGCTTTCTACTTCAAATCCTGTTATATTATAGCGGTTTTGTAAGAATTAGTCAAGGAAAATGTTATTCGTTTTCCTTTTTCTCTTTTGAACGATGTAATTTGATATAGTTTTCCTTGTTCACTTGGTAAGCACGAGCGATTGCCAATGAATTCTTGGGAACGTTCTGTGTCAATGTACTTCCGGCGGCAATCAAACTGCCTTCTTCAATTTCAATTGGAGCAATCATATTGACGTTGCATCCGATGAAGACATCATCGCCAACGATGGTCTGATACTTGTGCTTCCCATCATAATTGACGGTGATGGCGCCACAACCAAAGTTGACGTTTTTCCCAATGGTGGCATCTCCAATGTAAGCGAGATGGGAGGCTTTGGTGTTAAAGCCTGTCGATGATTTCTTGACTTCAACGAAATTACCGATTCGATTTTTAGGTCCGATTTCAGCGCCATCACGAAGATGAGCGAAGGGGCCAACGGTCGTATCCTCATGAATGATTGAATTGTAAACAAGCGAGTGACGACAGATGACTCTTTCGCCGATCTTGCTTTCATGAATTTCGGTATTCGGGCCAATCTGTGCACCTTTTTTTATCACTGAGTTTCCAGTGATATAGGTATTGGGATGGATAGTGACATTTTCTTCAATCTGGACGTTATCACCGATCGTAATCGTTTCTGGATTGATCATTGCGACTCCCCTTAACATCAATTCACGATTGATGTTGAGACGAAGCCTTGCTTCCGCAATACTCAACGCATAGAGATCGTTGACACCCATGGCACGGTAAGCTTCTTTGAGGAAGTAGGTACCAATCACGTGATTGCTCTCTTTGCAAATCTTTATGATATCGGTAAGGTAATATTCCTTTTTCAAATTGTTGTTATTGATCTGTTTCAAAGCAGCGAACAATAAGTGGTTGTCGACAATATATATGCCCGTGTTGATTTCATTAATGGTTTGTTGCGAATAACTGGCTTCGTGATGTTCCACGATTTCTTCAAGATATCCTGATTCATTGCGGACAATCCGACCATAACCGGTTGGATCATCTACTTTGGTCGTGACGAGTGTCAAATCGTGGCGCCGATCTTTGTGCTCTTGAAACGCTTTTTCAATGGTGGCTGTGTCCACCAGTGGCATGTCTCCGGGGAGAATGACGGAAGCACCGTCGAGGTCTGTGACCAAGGGCTCTGCAACCATGACTGCGTGTCCAGTACCTAATTGTTCTTCTTGAAAGGCATACTTGACCGTATCACCGAGAATGTCCTTGATGACTTGAGCTTTGTGTCCGACAACAACGATGATATCATCAATGATATGGGTGTGATGGATATTCTCGACAATATAGGCTATCATCGGTTTTCTCAAGAGCGGATAGGCACACTTTGGCAGTTCGGTTTTCATTCTCGTGCCTTTGCCGGCTGCGAGAATAATCGCATACTTTTTCATTGGTTCCTCCCATGGGTTCGTCTATTTATTCTTGGAAAATGTGTCGATAGTCGCGATGATCTCGGCGATTATCTGATCGACAATCGCTTCGGATGGTGCCGAAACCGCTATTCGGATCAAGGGCTCTGTCCCACTGGGACGGACCAATACTTTGCCATCGCCATTGAGTCTGGTTTCGATTTCCTTGACTTTTCGGATGACCTCCGGATGTTTTGCCAACATGCGATCGACACCACGAAGATTATACAGTTTATCCGGGAAGAAAACGACATCCTCTGTCAATTGAGAGAGAGTTTTCCCTGTTTTAACCAAGACATCGATAATTTGCATGGCGTTCAACACGCCGTCTCCTGTATCAAGCAACAGTCGATTGATGATATGCCCAGAATTTTCTCCGCCCAATGTCAGTTGATGGTTTTCCAAAGCTTCCAATACATATTTATCACCAACATCCGCAAACAGCGTATCAATTCCTTGTTTTTTGAGTGCTTTGATTATACCAAGATTGCTCATTCTTGTCAACACGACCTGATTCGCATGCAACTTCCCCTCTTTTTGCAAGAAACAGGCAATGATATATAGGAGCATATCCCCATCAAAAAGAACACCTTGTCCATCACAGGCAAGCACGCGATCACCATCGCCGTCAAAGGCGAATCCCACATCCAAATGGTGCTTTTTCACCAGTTCCTGCAGCGCTTCTGGATGCGTCGATCCAACGTGTTCATTGATATTGATACCATCCGGATGATTACCGATCAAAAACAACTCGCTGGCTGCCTCGGCCAAGATAGCTGGAGCGGTCGCAGTGGTGGCACCATGAGCAAGATCAGCCCCGATTCGAAGTCGTTTTGTGATGGAAAAAGAACGAAATAGCGTTCGATACTGTTGAATCGGATCGTCCGCTGGAAGGGGGGAACCGGATTTGTGAATTTTGGATAAATCGGCAGGAACATCTATCTCGCTTTCAATCATCGACTCCTCATTCGGAAGCAATTTGTGTCCTGCGTTAAACACTTTGATACCGTTGTCTTGGAACGGATTGTGACTTGCGGTCACCATCACACCAATCGAATTTTTGATTTTGCTGAGATAAGATAACAGCGGCGTTGGCAATACGCCATAATCAACACAGTTGATCCCAACTGCTATCGCTCCTTTTTTTAAAGCCTCAACCAACATGGGTCCGGATTCTCGTGTGTCTCGGGCGATCACCATTTTTCGATTCTGAAGCACCACCAAACTTCTGCCAATGGCAGTGGCCAATTCAGAAGTCAAAAAATCATAGGCTATTCCTCTAATGCCATCGGTACCAAAGTACTTTCCCATAATCTCCTCCTATTCAACCGTAACGGATTTAGCGAGATTTCGCGGTTTGTCAATATCTCTTTCCAAGATTAGAGCTGTATAAAAAGCAATCAATTGCGTAGGTATGACGGTAATCAACGGGGCGAGATATTCATGGACATCCATCAACACGATTTGATCGGTTACATCATGAATGTCGCTCATGGAGATGACGATTACTTCAGCGCCCCTTGTTTGAACTTCACGAATATTACCACGGGTTGCGTGATTCATCGTTTTCTGAGAGATGACGGCGATCACCGGGGTGCCTTCTTCAATCAAAGTGATCGTTCCGTGTTTTAACTCTCCAGCAGCAAAGCCCTCGGTCTGAATATAGGAGATTTCTTTTAATTTCAATGCAGCTTCCAAACAAGTGAAATAATCCAGACCTCGTCCAATATAGAAACAATTATGCTTCACGAGTTTATCTCTGACAAGATGTTGAATATAGTCGCGTCGATCGATGATGGCATCCATCGCTACCGCCACACGGCTCAGTTCAACATGGATATCAAAAGGTTTTCGACTTGCCAATTGATACGCTATCAACAACAAGATCGCCACTTGAGCGACGTAAGCTTTGGTGGATGCGACCGCAATTTCGGGTCCTGCATAAATTTCCAAGAAATCATCAGCTTCACGAGCTAAGGTGGACGTGGGCACATTGGTAATGGTAAGGCTTTGGTAATGATGAGATTTGACCCAGACAAGGCTGCTTCTCAAATCTGCGGTCTCGCCTGACTGGGATATGAAAACAAAGTATGGGTTTTTCTCCACCAAGGGGGGATTATAGGCGAATTCGCTGGCGATGAAGACTTCCACCGGTATTTGGGCAATGTTTTCGAGTAAATATTTGCCGACAAATCCGGCATGCATACTGGTTCCAGCGGCAACGATATAGATCCGATTTGCTTCTTGGAAATGTTGGATGATCTTGTCTGGTAAAGAACTCCCGTTTTCTAAATACATTGCCATGATTTTGCGAATGACCGATGGCTGTTCGCAAATTTCCTTCAACATATAATGAGAATACCCGGCTTTGCCGATATCTTCCATAACTATGTTCATTTCCAACATCGTGGTAGGAAGGGGCTTCCCGATAATGTCTTTCAGTTCAAAGTGGTACTGGTTCTCTGTTTTTGACACGGTGACGACGCTCTTATCTTCTAAAGGAAGATAGTGATCTGCATATCCGACAAGAGCCATGACATCAGAGGCAATAATGATTCCTTTGCTTCCGACTCCAACCAACAGAGGTGACTTGTTTTTAGCGGCATAGAGGATATCCGGGTTGACAATATCAATGATCAATAATGCATAGGATCCCTCGAGAAGCGACAACGTTTTGCGAATCGCTTCTTCAACCGCTAACGTTTTTGAAAAATAATCAATCAAGTTGACGATAACTTCGGTATCGGTTTCACTCGAAAACGGAACATCCGCTAAATATTTCGTTGTGAGTTCTAGATAATTATCGATGACACCATTATGCACGATGCCGAATCGTTGTGACAAAGAGAAATGGGGGTGTGAGTTGGCTTGATTTGGCTTTCCATGGGTTGCCCAACGAGTATGCCCAATTGCCAAGTGATTGTTATATTGGTAATCAAAGTCATCGACTAAATGATGGACTCGACCCTTGTCTTTATAAGTAATAAAACGGTCATTATCCGTATCATGGAAAAAAATACCACAGGAATCATATCCACGATACTCCAATTTTGTCAATCCGGACAAAATAATATCGGATGCTTTTTCCGATCCTAAGTAGCCGACGATTCCACACATAGCCATAGCCCCCCTGACGATATTTCACACAAATTATATCACTGGATTCGGGGTATTTCAACATATACTTGAAGGACCGTTCAAATCAGCACCTTGAAAAAATGTCAGCGCCAATCGCTTTTCAGATAGAGAAAGATTGATAAGAAAAACCAAAAAAAACCAACACAAATAATCATCATTGGTGATGCGATAAACTTCCAACCGGATTGGTCTTGAATCAAATGTGGAAATAGATTGTGAAGCAGTCGTAACCAGGAAGGACGCATCACTGCATGGAAGGATGCTTCAAAATACTCCATTGCCCAATATAGACAAAGCGGAATCGCCGAAGACAAAGCAAGGCCTGTCAGTTTCATCAGAATCATTTGTACGAAGGCGAAAACAACGGCTTCCAAATAGATCGAAGCCAACAGATTTATGAGAGTCATTGCTGGAT
>JAAYZB010000185.1 GCA_012515085.1 Acholeplasmataceae bacterium | reverse complement strand
GGCCTCGGTACCATGGGACTCATCTATGTCCTAGGGGCAATTCTTTACAAAAAATGGCTGGTTTGGAAACTGATCCTGCTCCTCTTATTCATAGCGTCCGCTCTGATGCTTTTAGTGTTTTCTGAACAGATCGGGTTTTTACCGGTTGCGGATATTTTGGAGTATTTTCCTTACTCCGTGTTTGCCGGAGCCGTTCTTTTTGCTTTGACTTTTCGTCGCAAGATTCGCATAACCCAAAATTTAACAGACTATGATTTCTTTGAACTGGAAAAAGAATTAGAAGAAACGAAAAGTGCTTCGGAATTGCTTAGGGAACGTTATATTGCGACAATTGGCTTGGTGTCGGAAGCGTTGATCTTTTATAACGAGGAACTAAGCGGTCTTTTTGTGACCGATCAGTTCTTGGCAATCACCAATACCAAACAAAATGAATGGACCTTGGAGCAATATGTGGCGAATATTTATGAAGACGATCAAACGGCGTATTTGTCTACGGTAAAAAAAATCACCAAGAAATCACCGGGATTCGACATGAAATATCGTTTCAAACGCGGAGGGACCACTGTGTGGCTCGAAGAAAAAGGCCGGGTATTTGAATTCGATAAAAAAATCCATCTCATTAGTTCGATCCGGGCAATCGATATGAAACTGTTTCCCGAAACACTCATTCATGAAATCGATTCCCTGCCCACCGAACAACAATTGGTCCAATACTTGAATCAAGCTCTAAAAGATACCGAGCCCTTCTATTTCATTATGATCCAACTCACCAATATTCCCGACATCAACAACCGATTCGGCCGAGATGTTGGAAATCTGATGATTGCGGAATACATCAAAAAAATGCGATACCACTTTGCTAAAGATGTCAACAGCATTTTCCGGATTACCGGTATCCAGTTTGCGCTCATCATCAAAGAACAGCGAAAATATGAGGTGTTGTATCGGGCGCTTCAAAGTGGGGGGGACCTTGTCAATTTGATGTTGAACATCGGGGGGATCCAACAAGTTGTGTATCCCAATTTGGGAATTGTCAAACACGAACCGTGGTCAACACACACATTGAATGAATTGATCAGTTTGGGAAACAAGGCGTTGAACGAGGCGATCCATAATCAAAAGAAGAATTATTCGGTGTTTGGCGAATGATCTCCGAATCCAAATCATTGATTCGAAAACGGCTGCTTGAGCTTCGTGACCAATTGACCATGGCGGCGATCCAAACTCGATCGATTCGAATCATCGAGAAGATCAAAGCGCATCCATGGTACCAAGAAGCTCGGATCGTCGGGATCTATTATCCCATTGGCAGCGAGGTGAACCTCCTTGGGTTGCTTCAGGATCACAAAGAATTTTGTTTCCCCAAAATCATCGATTTTTCGAAGACAAAAATGGAATTCGTTCGTCACACAGGGGTGTTTCATACTGGACGATTCCAACTCAAAGAACCCCCCGGAGAAATCCTACCCAAACAAGACGTTGATTTGATTTTCGTCCCGGGAGTCGCATTTTCCAGAACAGGGGTTCGGATCGGATACGGCAAAGGTTTTTTTGACCAATATCTTCAAGATTATTCCCATAAAACAATCGGAATCGGATATGAGTTCCAAAGGATGGACTATTGTCCAAGCGACCCTTGGGATCGCCCCCTTGATGAAATCATCACCGATGAGGAGGACTTATGTATTCAGCCGTGATTGTGGCCGCCGGAAGTGGAACCCGGTTTGGGACGATCAA
Organism: Acholeplasmataceae bacterium; assembly: GCA_012515085.1. Lineage (GTDB taxonomy): Bacteria > Bacillota_I > Bacilli_A > Izemoplasmatales > Hujiaoplasmataceae > JAAYZB01. The sequence goes on along the minus strand of JAAYZB010000185.1, from coordinate 17,213 downwards.
ACCCAAAGTGCTGACCTTGTATCAAGGAAAGCCGCTCATTCAATATTCACTCGACCGCTTTTTGGAAGATCTCGAATGCAAAGAAATCATTCTCGTGTATCCAGAAAACAGCGAAGAAGCCTTTGAGCCTTTCCGACAACGACGCGTTACCTTGGTTATCGGAGGCAAGATGAGACAAGAGAGTGTCCGCAGGGGATTAGCTTTGGTTAAAGAACCGTGGGTATTGATCCATGATGGCGCTCGGCCCAACTTATCCAAGGGCTTATTGGAAAGAATCAAAACCGCATTAAAACAAGAAGCAGCCGTGGCTCCGGCGATTGCCGTAGCCGACACGCTCAAGGAATGCGCTTCTGGAAAAATCGTTGGTGATATCGAGCGAGATCGAGTTTTCCAGATTCAAACACCGCAAGCATTTCGAACGGAATCGATCCGATCGGCGCATGAAAAAGCTTTTCAAGCCAACCATCTGTATTCCGACGACACCTCAGTCTATCAACATGAATTAGCGTTACCCGTGACGATCGTGGCCGGTGAAGCAACCAATATTAAAGTGACCACGTTGACAGATATTCTGATTTTGGAGGCGATTCGATGATACGTATTGGATTTTCAAAAGATGTGCATCCGCTGGTAGAAGGACGACCTTTCATCTTAGGTGGAATCAAACTGGACCATTACAAAGGAGCCGTCGGACATTCGGATGCCGATTGTTTGTTGCATGCGATTTCCGAAGCTATTTTAGGCGCGGTAGCACTCGGTGATCTCGGTAAATTCTTCCCGGATGAAAACCCGGTATACAAAGGATATGATTCGGGCTTGATTTTGCAAGAAATCTATAATTTTGTGAAGAAAAAAGGATATGAGATCATCAATATTGACTGCATGGTGTCGTTGGAAAAACCCCGACTTCGCCCGCATATTGATGAGATGCGCCAGCATATCGCCGATTTGATGGCGATTGAGGTGGACCGAGTGTCGATCAAGGCAACGACGTTTGAAGGGCTGGGAGAAGTCGGTCGCGAAGAAATGGTGTTATGTGAAGCGGTTGTGCTCTTGGAAAACGACATGTTGATGATGCTTTAAGGGGAACTTCCCCCTTTTTTTTCGAAAGTGATTTTGCTTTTCATTTTCACTGATTGTGATACAATAGTCTTTGCAAGGAGATGAAGAAAATGATTGACACCCTCCACGGCGAGTTTGAACTCATCAAGAATTATCGCGACGCGTTTATTCTCGATGACTTCAACAAGCGCTATACCGATGTGTTTGCCATTTATCCGTACTTGGTTGGCGATTATTCTGCCGGGATTCTTCGACTCAAAGGTTTTTCCAAAAACGGAAAAATCAACAGTGTTAAACAAATTCCGGATTACTTGACAGAGTCCTGTGCGATGAACTGTCCGTATTTTATTTTGAAAAATCCACATTACAATGTGAACGCTAAACGCGATGATGAATGATAGGTGAGACTGATGACTTATGAAGAAATAATCATTGAAATCAAAGAAGTGATCGATTTGATCCGTCCCTATATCCGCCGAGACGGCGGCGATATTGAATTTATCAAATTTGAAGAGGGGATAGTCACAGTTCGATTGTCCGGTGCCTGTGTGGGGTGTGGCGGTTTTGAGAGCACTCTCAGAGAAATGGTGGAAGACACACTGTTAGAGCGGGTTCCCGGAGTCATCGGCGTCGAACATGAGTGGCCAGAGTAAGTGCGATGAAGAAAGAAATCAATTATAAAAGCCATTGTATCAAACTTCTGGAAAATCGGGGTTGCCGCATCGACGATATCACCGATATCGTCTTTGATCTGCAAAAGAAGTACATTGCGACCTTGACCCGCGATGTATGCGAAGACGCCATTGACCGAGTCTTGGATAAACGGGAAGTCCAATACGCGATTCTAACGGGTATCGAACTGGATATCCAAGCTGAAAACGGTAAGTTGAGCGAACCGCTCCAATCCTTGGTCGCTGAGGACAATCCCTTGTTCGGAATCGACGAAATCTTGGTGTTGTCGATTTGTAATGTTTACGGAACCATCGGCCTCACTAATTTTGGATACTTGGATAAAGTCAAGCCAGGAATAATCGGTAAACTCGATAAGGAAGGCAAAGATACTCACCGATGTCATACGTTTTTGGATGACATCATCGGTGCGATCGCCGCAGCGGCAGCCAGTTCGGTTGCTCATAATAGCGCGCTATAAATCGTTCAGGAAAATGCGTCTTGGGAAAGACGTATTTTTTTTTGCGTTATATGTGGATTTTATGATATACTGCATTTGTAATCCCTTGAGGAGTGTTTATTATGAAAATAGGAGATATCGTCAAAGGCAAAATCACCGGGATCAAACCATATGGTGCTTTTGTCAAAATTGAGGATACGATCGACGGATTGATCCACATTTCCGAGATGAGTGACGGGTTTGTCCGCAAGATTGAAGATTATCTGAATATCGGAGACTGTGTGGATTTAGAGGTCATCCGGATCGCCAAGGACAATAAAGTTAGTTTGAGTTATAAGAGCATTCATAAACAACCACGGAAAAAATACATGAAGGTGGACTTGACTATCGGATTCCAACCGCTGGCCGATAAAATGCCGGAATGGATCCATGAGTATCAACAAAATCACGTGAATTCTTAAAAAAATAAGTCAGCCAAAAAAGAAAAAGATGTGAGACGACATAAAAAACGTTTGGTCGAACATCTTTTTTTCTTTGGGGTTTTTAAATCCATAATCTTGGATAAACTTTGATTTTTTTATTAAACAAGCCCATTCATGGGCTTGTTTTGTCTCGGATAAAGCGATTCAAGCGGTTTTTAGCTGGCTCTGATATATTTCTTGAGTTTATATTCATAAATATTTCGAATGGTATTATTATGAACCGGCGTTGTTTTGATTAATGAAAACTGGCTTTTTTCAAAAACCTTACAGCTGATTTTATTATCAGGGTGAACCGTCGCAATGATTCTTTTAATTTTATAATAGCTCGCATATTCTTTAGCTGCTTTTAAAAAAGCGCTTTGAATCCCTCGGTTTCGATGTTGTTCTTGGACCACGACGACTTTAAAATACATATTTCTCCGGTGAAGCCAAGGGAGCAAAAAGCGTTTCTGATACGTTTTCGACTCTTTTACTTTTGGGAAAGTAAAGAAGCAATAAGCAATCAAAACGTCATCCATGAAGACCCCTAAGCTGATATTGCTCTCATTTCGAATAATTTCCTCAAACGTATCCTTTGGAGTTTTCAGCAAGAGCGCTTCGTTTTCCAACCCCAAGATTACCTCGTTCTGCAGCGCGATAATTTGATCAAGGTGTTTCGTTGACAGCCGTTGAAAGGTATATGGTTCATTGGCTTTATTTTCAAAAAATTTATCTTGTGCCACTTTGATGGCAATGGCTTTGTTCAGAGAATTTTCTTCATAGAGATTTTTTAAGTTATTCTTCAGCCGGTATTGGCGCCATACATACTCAAGTTCCCGGACGTTCTGATAAACCGAATATTCTCTAACCAACTTTAATGATTGGACTCTCGGGTTGGTTATCATCAAAAAAAATCGATTGGCAAATAAGTCATCAATCATCTTAATCGAAATAATACCACGAGTATACATCGTCCAAAACGTTTCCAAAAACGTCAGATAGGATACTATTTTTGTAATATCTTTTTCACCAATCAATTTCAAAGACGGATCCTTGCTTTCAAGATATATTTTAATATAAATGTCTTTTAAGTCTTCACTGCCGATAAAGGCTTGATTTAAATTGAAGATGAATTGCCCTTCTTCAATGTTTCGAGCCCGTCGATATTCTTTGATCACAAAAAACAAAGACAAGACTCCAAGTATCGAAGACATGATGATTCCAATCACTTCTAAAGGGTCGTTTGTGTTGGGTTTAAAAAAGATAATCACAAGTATCACAACTGAAACGATAATTAATGTCAGAAAAAAAGCAACGAATCCCTTTTTATGCGCTACATTCATTAAATGCCCCTCCTTGATGGGTGGATTTGAAAATGGGTGGATACATGAGCGAAAACTCTTTATCATCATTATATCAATTATTAATCAAAAGGATATAACCCATAAAAAACTAGGAGAGATCATCGAGTTAAAGAAGACAAACACACGGCAGAACAAAGGGCAATACTCTATAAATGTTTCAAAAACATTCAAAAGATGGGTTTTTTGTTTGAATCAAGGATATCAACAGCCGGCTTTCGAATGAATTGATAGACCCTATGGACATCAAGTGAAAAACAATTAAAAAAATGTAGATTGTTTTCTACAGGACAAACGTGATCAGATTTCTCTAATAGGCAAAATATCGCGAGAATTCTGGCTTTTTATTTCTATTTGATGAGTTACAATTTATCTATGTCGCTGTATTATCGGCGATTTGACCGCGAATTTGTGTAAAAAAAATGAATTCACATTGTATAATGAGAATGAACATATAGGAGGCTTTTATGATCAAACTACAGAAATTGACAAAATATTATAAAAAACACGCAAGAGGAATCTTGGGTGTTTCATTAGAGATAAAACCGGGGGAGATTTTTGGATTTATCGGGCCCAATGGTGCCGGAAAATCCACCACCGTCCGAACCTTGCTCAATCTAATTTTTCCTACCAGCGGGTCGGCAGAAATCGATGGATTGGATATTGTTTCCGAGTCGATTGAAATCAGAAAAATGGTCGGATATATTCCAAGCGAGGTAAACTTTTACGGAGAGATGGCCGTCAAAGACTTCGTGGAGTATGCCTGTAGTTTCCACGGTGAGATTGATCGTCCTTATATGGCGATGCTTGTCGATAAACTAGAACTCGATTTAAATCGTAAAATTGAGGATTTATCCTTTGGAAACAAAAAGAAAGTGGCCATTGTTGCGGCGCTTGCGACACACCCTAAAATTCTCATTTTAGATGAGCCTACCTCGGGATTGGATCCATTGATGCAAAACCTATTTTTTCAATTTTTAGAAGCGGAGAAGAAAAACGGGACAACAATTTTCTTTTCATCACATAATTTAAGTGAAGTGCAACGTATTTGTGATCGTGTCGGTATTATAAAAGAAGGAGAACTCATTAAAGTTGAAACCGTGGACGATATCATGAAAACAAGAGCCAAAACAGTCAAAATCAAAACTCAAGATGGTTTTGAACCGACCGATGAAATGTTAAAGATAGAAAAAATCAATGGATTCATCTCGTTTGTTTATACAGGAGAGATAAAAAATCTAGTTCAACTGCTCGCTTCTTTAACTATTGAAGATGTATCCATAACAGAACCATCATTGGAAGAGATTTTCATGCATTATTATGAGCGGGAGGCTACCCGATGAAAAAACTTGTGATAACGGAGTTTAAGAGAAGTTTCAAAAGCTTGATTTTGTGGACATCCATTGTGGCGGGCTTGGCGGCACTCATGCTCATGCTTTATCCAGCATTTAAAGAGGCGTTCTCGCAGATAGAAGAATTTCTTAGCGTCTATCCAGAAGCGTTTTTAGAGGCTTTCGGTATGGGGGAAGGCGGCCTTGATATGAGCGACTTTTATGGATGGTTTGGCGTGGAAGGGTATCTTTTTGTCAATCTGATTGGTGGGAGTTATGCCGCGATTTTAGGCGGATCGATATTATCAAAAGAAGAAGACGATAAAACCATCGAGTTTTTGCTCAGCAAGCCCATCAGCCGCGATCGCATTCTCTTTGGAAAGGCCATTGTGGTCGCAGTCAATCTGTTGATGTTGAATACGGCCGTTGCGTTCGTGCTTCTCATCGCCTTTGCAATCTATGGTAATATAAATGTTCCGGTTTGGCTGTTGTTTTCATATGCGCCATTTCTGCTTCAAATGATCTTTGCGAGCATATCCTTTTTCATCAGCGTGTTTGTGACCAAATCAAGAAAAGTGTTAAGTATTGCTTTGGGGATTGTCATTGGCATGTATGTTGTCGATCTCATCAGCAAGCTGACCGACGAGTTTGAATTTTTGAAATATTTTACACCCTATGAGTATGTTAATGCGGTCACTATCGTGAATGACGAGATGATAAAACCGCTTTACTTGTTGATATCGGTATTGATGATTGGCTTTTCTTTTACAGCTGCTTGGTTTTTTTATCGGAAAAAAGATATTACCGCTTAGCAGACAGCCGAGCGAATAAAGTTGCCCTTTACAGAGTGTTTTTTTATGAACAAGCGATTGATTATTGTTTAGGATCAATGGGGATAGACCGACAAAAAGAACAAAACAATAAGTAGAAAAATAGTCACGGTTGATTTCAGTCAACTTTATTGAGCGGACACTTTTTCTTTTTTAATATTTCGCACAATCATTGTCCGGCATCTGTCATAGTGTTATAATTATCAATTAGAAATCATGTTTCATCGTGATAGCAAGCAATAGGATGCTTTTCGCTAGGGGAGGAACGCATGAAACAAAAATTAATATCGATAACGTTCGTGTTGTGTGTCAGCGCCTTTTTTTTGTTTGGTTGCCAAAGTGACGCCACTACGAATACAACCACTCGATCCAACCAGCCAGTCATCACCACGACGAATGAGCCCTTATTGAACCAAACCCAAGAGGACTCCGAGATATATTCCGTTTATTTGTTGGCGGTGGAGGCGGAAGCTTACGCGGGCACTTATGAAGAGTGGCTAGAGGAAGTCAAAGGTCCTCAAGGAGAACCGGGAAAAGAAATCCAATTGCGATTGAATGATGTCAATCTCGAATGGCGATATGAAGATGAGGCCTCCTGGAGCACGCTATTTGATTTGACGTTGCTTCAGGGCAATGACGGGGTTGGAATCCAATCGATGATCATCAATTCCGGTGGCCAGCTAATAATCACTTATTCTGACAATCGGGTTGAGAACTTGGGCTCGATTGTGACGGTTTATAGTGTGGAGTTTCAGAGTGATTCCGGATTGTTGTATTCGTCCCAAATGGTGGGGGTTGGAGGCGATGCCACACCACCGACAAATCCAACCAAGACCGGCCATGATTTTATCAGGTGGGAAGGCGAGTATGAAAACGTCACAGCCAATACGAGTGTAACGGCGGTGTTCCAACCCGCGTTATTGACCATTTCCTTTGATTCGAATGGCGGCACCACTTGTGATTCATTGACCGAGGTTCCTTATGGAACGTCCATATCCTTACCAGAACCGACCAAACCGGGCTATGTTTTCTTAGGCTGGTTTCAGGGAGATTCGATCAATTCCGCGCCTTTTTATGATGGGGACGTTGCAACGGGCGATCACACGCTTTTCGCTCGCTGGGAATTATCAACGCATGTCGTTTGTTTTGAAGATGAAGACGGGAATTTGTTGTTATCGGAAAATGTTCCCCATGGGAATGCCGCTTATCTTCCGGCTAGTCCACCGAAAGAAGGCCATACCTTTACCGGATGGGATCAGGATACCGCCACCATTACTCAAGATACCATCATAAGGCCGATCTACATCCCGAACAATTATACGCTTCAGTTCAACACAAACGGGGGAAGCGCGGTTTCAAACATTACCCTGCCTTATCTCACAGAATTGCCGAGTTTGCCGGAAACCGACCGAATCGGGTATGCCTTCATGGGTTGGTATGCGAATTCTGGCTTGACCGAATTGTTTTCGTTGACAGAGATGCCCTTAGGCGGGGGAAATGTTTATGCAAAGTGGCAAATCTGTTCTTATTCGCTAACCTTTGATACACAAGGTGGCAATGAAATCGAAGAAGCGACGTTAAATTACAACGCGACGTTGGTTGCACCGGAAGACCCTTTCCGCGAATTCTATGATTTTGTCGGTTGGAGTAGCGAGGCCGATTCATATGTTCCTTTCTCGTTCACGACCATGCCGGCAAACGATCTGAACCTATATGCGATTTGGAAAACAGCGACGCTCCAATTCGTGCTTTTGGAAAGCGATACCTATGGTATTTCTGGGGTCAATCCGATTGCTACCGAAGTCGTGGTTCCTTCGACCTATAAAGAAAAAGATGTGACACAAATCTTAGCGGGCGCCTTTCAAAACGGGGCGTTGGTCACAAGTCTCACAATAGCGGATTCCGTTTTGTCCATGGAGCCGGGATGTCTATCCGGGCTCGCAGTGCTGGAACAACTATCGATTCCTTTTGTTGGGATCAATCGCGAAGCGACTGGATATGATGCCACATTAGGTGTTTTGTTTGGTACGGAAGCATTTGCTGGAAGCCAGCAAATCATGCATTATTTTCCTAGCATCACGAGAAAAGCGTACCAAGCCCCCGCAAGTTTGACAAAATTGATGGTGTCCGATGCGACCATTCTTCGGGCGGGTTCTTTGTCAGGTCTTGTTATGTTGAAAGAGCTGGTTGTCTCCGATTCGGTCACAACCATTGAAGAAGGCGCTTTTGCGGTGACGCTCTCGTTGAGGTCGATGACACTGCCATTCCTAGGAATCAGCATAACTTCGTGGGGGAATGATGCTTTGTTAGGAACGATGTTTGGAAGATCGAGTTACGGCGTTGTGGCAACAGCGTTGAAACAAGGTGACTTTAGCTATTATCTTCCGACAAATCTTGAGAGTTTGATGATTACCGGAGGCGATCGAATCGAATCGTATGCGCTGATGAATCTTCGCAATTTGCGCGAAGTCAGCATACCGATGACAATGACTTATATTGGCAATATGGCGTTCTATAATGATATCTCGCTGTCAAGCATTGTCTTACCGGATCAACTTACGACACTGGGATTTAATGTGTTTGACTATGATGGAAACATTCTTCCCACACTCAATCCCGCCTTGAATGCTGTTGTCCTGCCGGCCACGCTCCGAGAAGTGGGAAGTCGTGTGTTTGGGTTGCCGCAATTAAATCCTCACTTGAAGATTTATGCAATGGTGACAGTGACAACTATATATGGTTGCTGGGATATTCTCGATGACGAATATGAAGTCATCTACAACGCAGAAAGCATTGGCGTGTATAATGGATTGAATTATGTCTCAGTCAAGAATGAGGGAGTCACGATGCTGGGTGTGCACTTTGGCTACAAACTTTCCCAAATTGTGCTCCCAAGATATATTGACCCCCAAAATGAACGCTCCCTTGTGAATGAGATCGCTCCCGGAGCTTTTTCTCATCATCCGTTTCTCGAAGAATTGTGGCTTGGAGAGAGCATTCGTGATGTCGGTTACAATTCTGTCGGCGGAGACAACCTGACAGTTTATCTGGCGTTGCCATATATTCCCGAATGGTGGGGCCTCAGTTCTTGGAATCCAACCAATGTGCCGGTTTTAGTGAATCAAACGATGCCTCAGGAATGACCGAGCGCTTTCACTATAGATAGATCCAGTCCAAGTCAATATTTTGGGATATGAGTCGATGTGATCAAACAGGAAAATCTTTCGTGTTTGATCACATTTTTAGATATTGATTTGAATTTTCAATAGATTCAAGTGTTTTTCGGAAGGTCAACGAATTGCATCTCTCAAAAAAAAGAAATGAGAAAAGTGGCATCATCCAACCAAAATTTTTCAAGGAATTAATGCAATATATGCTATAATGATGATGTCATCCTGGAGGTGTTCTAATGCGTAAAGTCTTGGAGTTGAAACTGGACTCAATGTCCCATTTTTTATCAAAAACGGATTTTGAAACAATTCGAAAAGAGGTTGAGGAAGCCAAGCGGACGCTTCTAAACGGTAGTGGTCCAGGACAAGAATTTCGCGGTTGGCTCGATCTCCCTGTCACGTTTGATGAAGATGAATTGAATCGGATTTTGACTTGTGCAAAAAAAATTCGCTCCATGGCAAACGTCTTGGTTGTGATTGGAATCGGGGGATCTTATCTTGGTACCCGTGCAGCGGTTGAAGCGTTAAGACCATATTTTTCGTCTCGAAAGCGGATGGAAATTATCTATGCCGGACAGACATTGTCTTCTCAATACCTCTCCGAGTTACTCTTCTATTTGAAAAACAAAGAATTTGCGATCAATGTCATCTCCAAATCTGGAACGACCATCGAACCGGCGATTGCCTTTCGGGCTTTAAACAACCTTTTGAAAGCAAAATATGGGGATGAAGCTTCGAAGAGGGTATTTGTGACCTCCGACCGAAAAAAAGGGGCGCTAAAAAAACTGGCGAATCAGCAACAGTATGAAAGCTTTGTAATCCCGGATGATATTGGGGGACGATTCAGCGTGTTGACGCCAGTCGGATTGTTGCCGATTGCGGCCATGGGAATTTCCATCAAAAGACTTTTAGCTGGCGCAAAAGCGGCGCGAAACCACTATCTGAACGCTTCTTACTGGAAGAACGATGCGATGCTGTATGCGGCTGCCAGGAATCTTTTATATCGGAAAGAAATCCCGTGTGAAATGCTGGTCAATTACGAACCAAAGTTGAATCAGCTCGCCGAATGGTGGAAACAGCTGTTTGCGGAGTCGGAAGGAAAAGACGGAAAAGGATTGTTTGTCGCAAGCGCGTCTTTTTCGACTGACCTTCATTCACTAGGTCAATACATTCAAGAAGGCAGACGGTTGTTGTTTGAAACCGTGATTCAAATCAATGAACCGCAAAAAGACGTTTTGATTGAAAAAGAACCATCGGATTTTGATGGGCTCAACTATTTGGCTGGAAAAACACTGGATGTGGTGAACAAGCGGGCTTTTGAAGGAACATTGATGGCGCATATAAGCGGCCAAGTGCCTAATTTGATCTTGAATCTGGATAAGCTGGATCCATATTCCTTGGGATACTTGTTCTATTTCTTTGAATTAGCGGTAGGGATCAGCGGCTACATATTGGGAATCAACCCTTTCAATCAGCCGGGTGTGGAACAGTATAAGAAAAACATGTTCCGCTTACTAGATAAACCAGGAATACAATAAAGCTTAGGGATGATCATAAAAAAATGCGACCAGGACACAAGAGATTTGTGTGAAGGTCGCATTTAATTTTAAATGCTTATTTTATTTTTTTTGTGAAAATTCGGCTTTGATGGCGTTTTTTTGAAAAGCGATCAAGTTTCGAGATTTGGCTTTTTCGACTGTCAATTCTTTTACGTCCGCAAGAACTTCGCCATCGGCTTGGAAGTAGCAAGGAGAAGAGACTTTGACAGAGATGTTTTTCCCGCGGTGCATGGCGACGCGTTTTTTCAAATGAACATGTGATCCGGAATAAATGGTCAAGAAAAGCAATTGTAACAAAAAGGCATTTAAGTTAAAAGCAACACAAACCTCATATTGATCATCGGTGATATCCGCATTTGGAGCCACTTTCATTCCGCCACCAAAATATTTCCCGTTTTGAATCGACACAAAGTAAGCGTCTTTATAATGATAGTCCTTTCCGTCGACTTTCAGATCGATTTCGATGCGTTTGAATGCGGAAACGGCTTTGAAAACATTTTTAAAATAGGATAGTTTGTTTTTCCGCTTGTCATTATTCACATAATGGCACACCGAGGCATCGACGCCGATACCGCAACCGTTGATGAAGAGCGTGTCTTTCACGTTGGTATGAGCCGTGGACAAGGTGATATTTCCAGTGCCGAGTTGTTTGAGACTCCTGAGAAAATCGTTGCCCGATCCACTCTTTGAAAGATAGATCGGTTGCTTGATCTCGGTGATATCGACGCTGTTGATCAAATAGTTGATGGAACCGTCTCCGCCCAAATGCAGAATGTGTTCGATCGAGGCGTTGCTCGCAAGATACTCATCTAGATTTTCGATTTTCAAAGACGAACGCAAAATAAACGGGATATGGTGACGCCGAAAGAAGCGGACGACCTTATTCGTATTTTTTTTTGATTTTCGATTATTAGACAACGGGTTATGGATGATCAAAAACATTTTTCGCGTTTTGTTGGATAGCGACCTTGAAAAAAATCCAACAATCTCCTCGAAGAATATTATATCACAAACGTTAAAATTATGTGAGTTTCATCATACAAAAATCTTGATGGTTCGGTAATACACAAGCCCCCATACAAGATATCACCTTGGAAATCACATTTATATGATATAATTTGAATGGACAGAAATGGATGGAATATATGGAAAAAGTGATCTCAATCGTTTCAGTTGATGAAATGGATCGATTGGCTGAAAAAATTGCCCAGCAATTGGGTAAAGGAAGTATTGTTGGTCTTGCTGGAGATCTTGGCAGCGGGAAAACGACATTCACAAAATTTCTCGCTCGCCATTTGGGCGTTTCTGATACGGTGAATTCACCCACCTTCACGCTGTTGAAGATCTATCAGGGAAACGTTCCTTTTTATCATATCGATGTCTATCGCTTGGAACAATCCGGAAAAGACCCAACCATGGATGACTACATTTATGGCGAGGGGATCTGTGTCATCGAATGGTATCCCATAATCTTGGCGCAATTACCGGAGGAAATGCTCACTATCAATATCGCAATCACGGGCCAAACCACAAGAATCTTGACAGTAAAAGGAAGCGGACGTTATGAAAAAATCGTGGAAACGCTTGGTAATTGATACCGCCACAAGCCATATTTATTTGAGCTTGGTAATTGATGAGCAAGAAATGGACAACGTCTATGAAATGGGGTTGAACAATCACTCGGTCACTATCATGCCACAAATGGAACGGTTATTAAAACGCCATGAGCTTCAATTGCCGGATATCGATGAGGTGATTGTCGGGATCGGACCCGGCAGTTATACCGGCGTTCGCATCGGGGTGGCGATCGCCAAGATGATCGGTTATTTGAATCAAATCAAAATTCAGACAGTCTCATCGCTTGCGTTGCTTGCTTCGTCAGCGGATGACGATTGGATTCTTCCATTGATCGATGCACGACGAAACAATGCTTATATGGGGCTATATCACTTCAATGGTGAAACGTTGGAAAACCGCGTAGTTGATACGCTCGCCAACATTGAAGCCTTCAAGAAAGACCACCTTGGGAAAGCGGTGATCGTCACGTCTGGAAAGCCACGGATCGATCGGATCATTGCGAGTGATCTGTTATCGGAAGTGGCGAATATTCATGAGCTGGTCCCCAACTATCTACAGATTACCGAAGCCGAAAGGAATCGCAATTTGTCATGACGCCCTCGATTCGAAAAATGGAAATTGAACATATCCCGGAAGTCATTCGTATGGATATGATCGTCCTCGGACACACTCTCGGAGAAGCGACCTTGACGAACGAACTCACCAATAATCCTTTTGCCCATTATTTTGTCTTGGAGGATTTGGATTGCGGAGTATTGCTTGGACATATCGGCCTTTGGATCGATGTTCCGAACGCTCAAGTGATGAATTTTTACCTGTTGCCCGATTATCAGCACCAAGGGCTCGGGAAAATGCTTTTTGATTATATTCTCGATTATATTCAAGCGTATGCTGTCCTGAATCTGACGCTCGAGGTTCGTGAGTCCAACCTCCGAGCCATTCATTTTTATGAACGGCTGGGATTTGATAAAGTGGCGAAAAGACAACACTATTACGACGATGGGGAAGACGCCCTGTTAATGCTGAAGAAATGTGAAGGAAACCAACAATGATTGTTATGGGAATAGAAACCAGTTGTGATGAGACGAGCGTCAGTTTAGTCAAAGATGGAAAAACGGTCTTGTCAAACGCGGTTTTGAGTCAAATTGATATTCATAAAGAATACGGCGGGGTCGTTCCGGAAATCGCCTCCAGAGAACACGTCAAAGGAATCACGCTGGTGTTTGACCAGGCAATGAAACAAGCAAAGATCGATTATTCCGCAATCGATCTGGTGGCCGTCACCGCTGGGCCGGGATTGATTGGTTCTTTATTGATTGGAGTCAATGCCGCCAAAGTCATCGCGATGAATTATCAGCTTCCGCTGATCGGCGTTCAACACATCACTGGGCACATTTACGCCAACCACATCGAACACGACATGAAATTTCCATTATTGGCCCTTGTGGTGTCGGGAGGACATACCGAACTCGTCTTGATGCGGGAACATTTCGATTTTGTGAAACTTGGGGAGACCCAAGATGATGCGGTGGGGGAAGCCTATGACAAGATTGCCCGCATCTTCGGACTCGCGTATCCAGGAGGGCCTCAAGTCGACAAATTGGCCCAAAGTGGGAAAGACACGATGAACTTTCCCCGGCCGATGATCGATTCACATGATTACAATTTCAGTTTTTCCGGGTTGAAATCACATGTGATCAATCAGTATCACAACCAAAGGCAACGTCAAGAAACGATTTCTATCGAAAATTATTGTCGAAGCTTTCAAGAAGCCGTGACCGATGTAGTAGTCAAAAAAACCGAAATCGCTAAAAATGAATACCGAGTAAAGCAGGTGATTGTCGCCGGTGGTGTCGCCGCAAACAAAGGGCTCAGGGCCAAAATGCAAGCGACGATCACCGATGTGCCGGTTTATTTCCCTGCGCTACAGTATTGCACAGACAACGCGGCGATGATTGCTGTCGCGGGTTATTTCAAATATCAAAAACGCCCAGTATCTGATCTCATGGATCTCAATGGATCCTCGCGATTGGAATTGGTGTAGGAGGTTTTTCTATGGAAATGGAATCAAATTTCATTAAAACGATCATGGAAGAGGATTTGGCCGAAGGCCGAGTCAAAGAAATCGTCACGCGATTTCCGCCAGAACCCAATGCGTATCTGCATATCGGGCATGCCCGTGCCATCATTACCAACTTTGAACTGGCGCGGATGTATGGTGGAAGAACCAATCTTCGGTTCGATGATACGAATCCGGTGAAAGAAGACGTTTCATTTGTCAATGCCATCAAGGACGATATCCAGTGGCTCGGATATCAGCCCGCCCAAGTCGTATTTGGCTCAGACTACTTTGAAGAAAGTTATCAGCTGGCCGTTCGCTTGATCAAAAAAGGTTTGGCTTATGTATGTGATCTCTCTGCCGAGGAAATCAGTCATTTTCGCGGGACATTGACAGAGGCCGGTAAGGACTCTCCCTACAGGACTCGCACGGTGGAAGAAAACTTGGATTTATTTACGCGAATGCGCTCAGGTGAATTCAAAGACGGAGAAAAAACCTTGCGAGCCAAAATCGACATGGCCAGCCCCAATATCAATATGCGGGATCCGGTGATCTATCGAATCCTTCACACCACGCATCATAATACCGGGGATGAGTGGTGCATTTATCCGATGTATGATTTTGCACATCCGCTTCAGGACGCGTTTGAGGGGGTCACGCATTCGCTTTGTTCACTTGAATACGTGGATCATCGAGTTTTGTATGATTGGTTTATCACTCATTGTGAAACGAAGCATGTTCCCCATCAATATGAGTTTGGCCGATTGAACATCACGAACACGATCATGTCGAAACGCTACTTGAAACAGTTGGTGGATTCCGGTGTTGTGACGGGCTATGACGATCCGCGATTGCCCACGTTGGTCGGTCTTCGCCGACGAGGGTACACGCCCGAGGCGATTCGTGATTTTATATTGAGTACGGGGCTCTCCCGGATCAACTCCACTGTTTCCAGTGAAATGTTGGAAAATTCGCTTCGAAACGATTTGATTGGAAAAGTAGGTCGCTATTTTGCTGTAATGGATCCACTGCCGGTCACCATCACAAATTATCTGTCCGACGAAGTAGAGTGGCTCGATGTTTTAAACAATGCGGATAATGAATCGTTGGGAATGAGAAAACTTGCATTTGGGAGGCATCTCTTTATTGAACGATCGGACTTCGCGATGGAAAAGCCGAACAAACATTGGAAACGGTTGTCGATGGGACTCGAAGTCCGGTTGATCCACGCGTATTTCATCAAGTGTGAAGAGGTTGTCACAAATCCGGATGGGTCCATCAAAGAATTGCGATGCACTTATGATCCCAATACCCGATCCGGGTCGGGATTTACCGGTAGAAAGCCAAACGGGAATCTCCATTATGTGGAAGCAAGCACCGCAACGAAAGCTCAATTCAACTTGTTTGAACCGCTACTCGTCGATTCCGATTCGGATCGGCCGCTCGAGGAGCGAATCAATCCGGATTCTTGGAAGATACAGATGGGGGTAGCCGAGGCCGCGCTCGCCCATGCCAAACCGGGGGATAAATTTCAATTCGTCCGCCAAGGTTTTTTTGCGACAGATCGCTTGTCTTTGCCGGGGGTTCCTTGTTTTAACCAAACAGTGGAACTGAAATCGAGGGTGAAATAAAAATGAAAAAAATCGGCAGAATGGCTCTTTGTCTTCTCATGGCGGCCGTCAGCGCCTTGATGGGTATCACGAATCTCCTCATCTTGACGGATGCCGAACGGTTGGCAGAATATCCAGAAGAAGAATGGCAATTGATTGTGTTTACCGGAGTTTTTCTGCTTATTTTTGTCATTGCGACACTTTTGTTTATTTTGCAGTTTCGCCGGTATCTCAGCGAACGAAAAATCAATCAGGACAACAAATGAAACCACTGGAAAAACCCGTGGTTTTTTTCTTGTTTTCCCGCCTAAAATCAAGGCAAATCATGGTATAATATTATCAAAGGTGATCGGTGTGAACAAGGTGATTCTCGAACAATTGAATGAACAACAAAAAGAGGCCGTTCAGATCGTTTCCGGGCCCATTATGGCCGTGGCCGGGGCTGGAAGCGGAAAAACCCGTGTCTTGACCAATCGAATTGCCTATCTGATTGATGAGATTGGGATTCCGCCAAGTGAAATTCTGGCGATTACTTTCACGAATCGAGCCGCTGATGAAATGAAGCGGCGGGTGTTTGATTTGATCCGTTTGCCCTTGAAAGGCATTTGGATTTCCACCTTTCATGCCTTGGGAGCGAAAATCCTCCGATCCGAGATCCATTTGTTGGGATATCAGTCCAACTTTCAGATCATCGACGACGACGATTCCCAAATCGTCGTGAAAAATCTTTTGAAAGAATATCATTTTGATATCAAACATTACTCCCCCAGACAGTTTGCGTCTTTGATTGAAATGATCAAATCGGACCCGCAAGCGCTCTCGGTCATCCATCAACCCGTAAAGGCGATCATGGAGGAAATTTATCCGGCGTATTGCCAGTTTCTAAAAAAGAACAACTTGGTCGATTTTCAAGATTTATTGGTGTTGGTGTTGGAACTTTTCCAACAGCATCCCATTGTCTTGAAAAGGTATCAGGATATTTTTCGATACGTGTTGGTGGATGAATTTCAAGATACCAATGATCTGCAATACGAATTGGTCTATTTATTGACCAATTCCCATC
>JAAYZB010000019.1 GCA_012515085.1 Acholeplasmataceae bacterium | reverse complement strand
GTGGCAACCGGCACCCCCGAGGGCATCTGCACCGTGGATAGGAGCGAATCCAAGCCGTTGAGCGCGGATCCTATGAGCGGCACTCCCAATACCGGTACCGCGACTTTAGCGGCCATCATTCCCGCAACATGCGCCGCACCTCCGGCTCCGGCAATGACGATCTTGATGCCTCTTTCCTTCACGTTATCGGCATATTGAAACAATTGATTCGGCGTCCGATGTGCCGAGATGATTCTCACCTCGGAGGATATTCCGAATTGATCGAGGATCTCCTTGGCTTGTGTCATGACCGGCAAATCAGATTTGCTGCCCATGAGGATGCTGACGAGTGGATTCATATCACATATACCTCCTAAAAAATAGAAAACGCGGACGAAAGAAGCGTCCGCGCCAATGCGCAAAAAACTTCTCTCATAGTCTGTGCATTTACGGCGCACAGGTAGATACTTTGGATCCATATTACCCAGATTATATGAGACAAGAGATTCGATTTTTTAAATTCAGTGGTTACTTCGGAATTCTATCCGATAGACCCAATTTGATATTAACATCAACAAATAGGAAATGCAAAGGGAAAATCACCTTTTCTCCAAAGAAAACGCTTGCGGAAAAAGCTAGAAAACAAATCCAAAGTCCGTTCACTCTTGATTAGCGATCTTTTCTCCAATTCGGGTTCTCCGGATCTTTTTGAAACGCGATACATTTGGCGATGTCCGTCAATTCGATAAACCCTTTTTCGCTCGCAACTTGAATCAAGATATCAAAGTTGGATAGCGAATGATTCGCAATCCCTGCTTTCTTCAATCGTTCAATTCCCTTTTGGAGTCCATAAGTAAAAATCGAGACGATTCCAAGCACCGTCATCTTTGCTTCACGCAAGATGTCGACGATCTCGATGACACTGCCGGCCGTGGAAATCAAATCTTCGACCACCACTACCCTCGCTCCAGGAAGAGAGAAACCTTCAATCTGGTTTTTACGTCCATGATCTTTATTGGCCGTGCGGACATAGCCCATGGGACACTGAAGTTTGTCCGCGACAATCGCCGCATGCGCAATGCCGGCTGTTGCCGTCCCAATCACGGCATCCAGATGGGGATAGTGTTTTTGGATCAATTGAACTAGACCCTCTTCAATTCGGTCTCGAACACGGGGATAGGCCAGCGTCATTCGATTATCACAATAAATCGGACTCTGAATCCCGCTCGCCCACGTAAACGGGGAATTTGGCGATAAAAAGACGGCTTTATTTTCCAGTAATAATGTAGCAATCTCACGCTCCATCGGTAAATTCCCTCACAATCTGATCATACATTGCATAAGGATCCACGGCTTTGGTAATGGTTCGTCCGACCACAATCAAATCGGTTCCAAGTTTTTTTGCTTCGCTAGGTGTTGTGATCCGCCGTTGATCATCTTGTGCCTGGCTGGGATAACGGATCCCCGGAGTGACGGTAAGAAAATCATGTGAACACACCTTCTTGATGATCGGCACTTCAAGCGGCGAACATACCACGCCGTCTAGCCCGGCTTTTTTTGCAAGCAAGGCATAATGTTTCACCGTGTCCTCCAGAGGCTTATGAACCAACAATTCATTTGCTAGAATCGCTTCATCGATCGAGGTCAATACCGTGACAGCGAGTAGCTTTGTTGTCGATCCCGATCGTTTCAAACCATATTTCGCCGCTTCCATCATGTCCAGTCCGCCGGAAGCGTGAACATTCACCATATCAACCCCCAAATGGCCGATATTGACCATGGCTTTTTCCACTGTATGAGGAATATCATGCAATTTCAAGTCTAAAAACAACGGATATCCTTGCCGTTTCAGCTGCCTGATCAACTCCGGACCTTCACGATAAAAGAGTTCCATCCCAATCTTCAACATGGGTCGCTTGGAACCAAACAACCGCAAAAATCCTCTTAACGTTTCCTTGTGCTCGAAATCACAAGCGATGATGACGTTTTTCATGCGCACCTCCAATCATTGATTTGATATTGGACCATCCCAGGTGTTGGATCAACCCTGGGAGGGCTTCGAT
>JAAYZB010000184.1 GCA_012515085.1 Acholeplasmataceae bacterium | reverse complement strand
TTGTCATATTATATTCAGCAGTAACACTTTTCTCCAAAAGAGAAGAGAACATGACGTCCATATTTGGTGTGTCAGCTCTATCTGTGCAATCCAATTCAATGGCACCAACCTTTAGAAAAGGCGCACTCGTTTTCATCAACACGGAGTATGACGTGGATCAATTGATTTCTGATTTCCAAAACGATGAAAAAGTAGTGATTACTTTTCGGGTAGTTGACGGAACGGATGTCTATTATAATACACATACCGTCATCGGCTATCAAGAAGTTGGTGGCTTAGATTGGTTTACCACACAAGGTGATAGTGCTCCGGAAGATCTTAAGGAGACGATTTTAGGAACGGAAATCATTGGCGTATGGACAGGCTCGTATTTACCGGGTGCTGGAGGGTTCATTGATTTCTTACAATCTTCAGTTGGCTTTTTACTATTCATAGTACTTCCGTGCTTGGCATTCCTTGTATACGAGATTATTCGCTTTACGAAAATTTACTCTCAATATCAAGTTCAAAAAACTATGTCGGATCGTGTAAAAATGCAAGAAGAAGCTGTCGCTCAAGCGAAAGCTCAATGGGAAAAAGAACAAATATCAAAAGAACCGGAGACTCCGGAAAAATAACCCTTGAATCTAAAAATTTAATCAGATCAAAATAGGAAGGAGGGGTGACAGATGAATCAATTTTCACGCTATTATGTGGAGTTGTTTCGCGAAATCTGGGCCGATATTGTCTACTTTTTCAAAGATGTTGTTTGGGAAAGTATTCTGGTCAGATTGTATGAGAACCTCAATTCCTATTTTGTTTTATTAAGGGATGAATCCATTGACTTTACCATCGTATCATGGGTGATGGTGGCCGTTAGTATTGTCTTGAATATCTCTCTTCTTATTTTCATTGTTGCCAAGCTGATCATCTGGTTTAAAAAATATGCTTCTTTCCGAAGAGTGGAAATTGAAAAGAACGAACTGATTGAAGAAATTGCCCTCCTCAATGAAAAAGTGGTCGCTTTGATGGATGAAAAGAACCAAATAATGGCGATGAAAGTCTCGCAACTGGGAATCAATGCTTCAACGGGTGAACCCGCTGAAAGAATTGTTACCGGGCCAATTTCCAGAGGCGGAAAACTCCAACCGGCCTATGAAGGCGTTGGTGTATCCGGCGGCGGAATGGGCGGACAACCTGGAGGAGAGGCACAGCCAGGATCTGGCGGATCTCCAAGTGGATCGACGGCACCGGTGGGGCCATCCCGATTCGTCAAATTAATTCAAGTTGACAAGGATTATTCCGGAAAAGATACGCATATCTACATGGAGGAAGCGGATTACCTAACATTGCCTCAGATCGTGGAGAAGTTTGTGAATTACGCTTCTGCCAATTTGAAACTCTATTACAGCCGTAAGATGATTTCTTTATTCTTTGCCGGCATGGCCGCATCCAAAGTGATCATTTTGGAAGGTATTTCCGGAACCGGAAAAACTTCTTTACCGTATGCAATGGGAAAATTTTTTGATAACAATGCCGCGATGATTTCTGTTCAACCGTCATGGCGCGACCGGGCGGAAATCGTTGGCTATTTGAATGAATTTACCAAGCGCTTCAATGAAACCGATTTCTTGAAAGCTCTTTATGAATCGATTTATCGCAAAGATATCAATTTCATCGTTTTGGATGAAATGAACTTGGCGCGGATTGAATACTACTTTGCGGAATTTCTATCAATCATGGAAATGCCCGATCCTTCCGAATGGAAGATCGACTTGGTTCCAGATTCGAAACCGTCGGATCCTTTAAAAGTCATCAACGGGAAAATAACCGTTCCCCCGAACGTCTGGTTTGTCGGCACAGCGAATAAAGACGACTCAACCTTTACAATCACCGACAAAGTCTATGACCGGGCTATTGCCTTGGAATTTGAAGCCAAAGGCGAATACTTCGCAGCCCCAGATACATCGCCACTTCATATGAGCTCGTCCTATCTCCAAGAGTTGTTTGATGAAGCAGTTTATAAATATCCGGTTTCTGAGGATCTTCTGAATAAATTTTCCGTATTAGACAAATATATCCAACAAAACTTCAAGATTGCTTTTGGTAACCGTATTATGGTACAAGTACATAAATTTGTACCGGTGTATGTGGCAACCGGAGGCACTGAAGAAGAAGGTCTCGACTATATTTTCGCCAATAAGATTCTCCGCAAGTTTGAAAGTTTGAATCTAGCTTTCTTACAAGATGAACTGGATCAATTGATTACGCAAATCCACAAGATTTTTGGTAAGAACGGGTTTGAAGAATCCGTTAAAATGATCCGCGTCTTGAAGAAGCAGATTTAGGGGTGATCTCGATGGCAGAAAAAGACATCAAACGCTACTTTAAGAAAATCAACACCACATTCGTCGGTGTCAACAAGCAAGACGAATTCGCCAAAATGTTCTTGAATGTCATAAAGAGCGGGAATACGACCTTGTACCAGAAAGAACGTCGTGAGCGTCGAATCTTCGATGATTCATGGATGGATTCAGTGGAGGGTACGATTCCCGTCATTGATAAATTGACCCGAAATCCCCGAGAAGTGTTAAAAAAAATCAGTTTGGTCGTTCCTGTGGAACGAGCTAAAAAAGTGGATTCGGATACGATTCGGCATTTGGCGCAAAACACCCATCTCATCAAAAGTGTCAGTGAATCCGGAGAAGTCGTTCCGACAAAGGTTTTAACCCATTATAACGAAGCGGACTTAGGAACGTATGAAAACCGTTTCTTGCGTTCGTTGGTTGATAAACTCTATATCTTTATCGAAAAGCGTTATGATTTGATCGTCAAGAAGATGCATACGGAGTATGTCAACTACTTAAATGTCAAATCTGAAGTGGAATGGAACGACGCCGTAATTGAATATGACATCAATCTTCGAATCAATCAAACGATGTCTCAAGATGAAGTGGACAAGAAAAACCAAGAACTCTTTGATCGGATGAGTCAAATTCGAAAAGCGATCACGGTGTTCAAAATGAGCGACTTCATGCAGGAAATGCGTCAATTCGCTCCGGTGACACCCCCGATCATGAAAACCAATATCTTGATGAAAAATACAGATTTCCGCCAATGTTATTATCTCTGGGTATTGATGGACCAGGTTGATCGAATTGGCTATGATGTCGACGTGTTTGAACGAGACGTCACGTTTGAAGAGGGCTATTTAAGCGAAATTGAAAACATGCTGATGGTGCTCTATGCGACGATTGCGAACAATCAAATTGATGAATTTGTATTGAACCAAGATCAACCATTTGAATATCGCAAGACCAAACGGCCTCGGATCAAGAAAAACGAACCCGCGGATGAATATGTCAAACCGGGGTATGTTGAATTTGAAGACAACCAATTGAATCAATATTATCTGGACCAAATTCGTTCAGGGAACTACAGCCGTTTCAAGTCGCTTCAAGAAGCAGGCGTTCCTCTTGAGGAATCGATTGATATCGTCTTCCAGAAAATCAATATGATCACGAATGCGGTCTATGAAGATTATGTCAAGGCGACGTTTAATCCGGATCTGGAAAAATCAGTTGAAGACAAGATCAAAGTTCAAGAGAAAATCTTAGAAGTTTACCGGCAAATCGAAAAAATCAAACGGGAAGACATCCGTCAACTCTCGACGAACAAAGCCATTGCGCTTTTGAATCTCCGGAATTTCCAAGATGAATTGAAAAAAATCAAAGCGGAAGAACAAGCGGAACTCGCAAAAGAACAAGAAGCGGAACGGCAAGAGAAGCGAGAGGAACAAAAGTCCAAAGAGCAACTGGATCTAGAAAAGAAACGTCAACTGCAAAAAGCCAAACGGGTGTTGGCGGAAGCCAAAAAAGAACGCCAACAAAATTCATTCAAACAAAAAAAGAAAAAAGATTTGGAGGATCAACATTCAGGCCTCGAGTCCTAAATCTCGGAAATGAGGTGAAAACATGGTGAGAAAACGA
Organism: Acholeplasmataceae bacterium; assembly: GCA_012515085.1. GTDB lineage: Bacteria > Bacillota_I > Bacilli_A > Izemoplasmatales > Hujiaoplasmataceae > JAAYZB01. The sequence goes on along the minus strand of JAAYZB010000184.1, from coordinate 2,096 downwards.
TTGGCCTTATCCTTGCTTGCTTTCTTCGGGTCACTCTTTCTCTTTGTTTTCGCCACTTTTGCATGGTTTTTAGTCTCGGAATGGGTCGATTTTGATCCGAGTAGAGTGATGATCGTCAATGTGGATGTCTCAGCCACATTATTTGTGTCCGAGGATGGCATCAATTATACAGAAGCAAGTCAAATTGAATTTTCTAATGAACAACCTGGAGCGACTTCTTACTATAAATTGACCATTGAAAATACCGGTAATGTGGCAACAAATGTGAAGGCATTTTTGTTTGGCTTTTCTGATGCTGCCACGGATGAAACTAAAACCTATGATGATACAAAATCGTTACTGGATGTCACGTTGTTAGATATTACAAACAGTCAAACAGCTGAAAGTTATGAAGATTTAATGTCAGACCTTATGCCAAGCCCTCCATCCGGAGATTATTCCAGCCAAGCGTTATATTTGACCACAGGAATCATGTTGCCAGTTGACGATATCGTAGACATTATGTTTGTATTCACACTCGACGGGGATTTGGCTGGTAACGATTACCAAAATTTGAAATTACTAATTTCGTCGATCATCGTATCGGCACTAGAAGGATAGGGGTGAGATGAATGAAGAAAAAATTCACCATCATTCTAACATCTTCCTTGTTCTTGATTCTTGCGTCGCTGGCATTATTGGGAATGACTTATGGATGGTTTACGATGCAAACAACCTTTCCAAGTGGTGTGGTCAGCGTGGGGGATTTGTCCTATACCCAGAATGGCTCCTTAATCACGGATAATTCTATTGTGGTTCCCGGACAGAATATTGTATCAGAATCGCTTTATTTTGGGAACGCTTCGTCATTGGATTCACAAATGCGACTTAAAGTCACGTATACCCAGATAACGCTTGAAAACACGCCAACAAACAATCATATTGTGTCTTTGACAACAGTCTATAACTATTATCCTTGTTGGACTAATGGCGGCAATGATTATATTCTGGATAGTTCGGGCAATCTAGTTGAAAAAGCCAATCCCGCTGTGATCATCATTGCGGCAGCAGCGCTACCAAGTCTTTATGTGGGTGAGATTGGTGCAAGCGATATTGTCAATGGCGCTTCGACCTATACCTTCTTTCGGGCTTGGACCAATTCAGAGATTGATTATATCTTGGATGGCTCCGGGAATCTTGTATTAAAATCGGATCCGCTTACGATAGTAATATCGTCGGCCAATTTGCTATTCGTGACTCCAAATAATGACCAGATCTATCGGGGAGAAGTATCGGACCATTTAGCGGTTACCTTCTTGTCTGAGTATTATTTTTCCGCCCGCGAGCTTCGCAGCGACATCATAGATTTCGCGGGAACCATCACCTATACTTATCAGCCTAAGTGGGTCAAAGAGTCGGTTCATTATCTGTTAGATATCAATGGGAATTTGGTTTCTGAGGCCAATCCTTCGGTCATCATCATCGCAAGTGAGGATCTCGAAGATCTGTATCAAGGGGTGGAAGGCGAAAGCGATATCTTCAATGATCCCGATACTTATACCTTTTATCCAAGTTGGGTCGCTTCTGCGACGACATACGTGTTGGATATTTCGAATAATCTTGTAGAACGAGACTCTCCAGCAAATATTGAGATAGAAGCAACCGCTATGCAAGGAGAATTTGTCCTCGGAGACGGGGACTTGGTTCCCGATGAAGCAGATGACGATTACTGGTATTTTGGTTCTGCGGACACCATCATTCCGGAAAATTCCGGTATCATCCGACTGATCCGGAAAATTCAGTACGACGGTGCCAAGGCCAGCAATGATTACAGTGGCCAACCTATTCAAATTGCGATAGAAATTCAAGTGAAACAGTCCGATCATGTGTCGTGGTCAGATCTCACCAGTATTGATTTTGAAACCGGGTATCCGGTTTCATAAACGAATGAAAGTCTTAGGAGGGAAGCCCATGGCGAAAAAAATCGGCAAGCGGATTTGGCAGAGTCTTCCCTTTTTGTTTTTATTTCTGGCGATTTTATTGATCGTTCAGATCGTGATTGCCGTTCGGAATGACCGCACGCCGACAATCTTCGGCGTCGGGATGTTTTTGGTGGT
>JAAYZB010000183.1 GCA_012515085.1 Acholeplasmataceae bacterium | reverse complement strand
GAAGAAAAGTTTCCATGAATCAAAATCAGATGTTTCTTTCCTGAACCTTGTTCCAAATAGGCAATGGTTTCCTGGTTTGGCAGTGTGATATATTTTTTCTCCATGATCTCATTCCTTTCTGATTTCAATGGTTATATCGTGTAAGTCGTCTCTTTTGCGAGCAAGAATCCGATCACAAGCGACGTAAATAAATAAGGTTTTTCATACATTGACGCATGTCCGGCACCGGGGATCTTGATCCATTCGCCACGGACGAGCTCTTTTACCAATGCTTCTTGATTCGCAATCGGCGTCAAATAATCCTCTTCTGCGGAAACAACCAAGGTCGGAGCGATGATTTTTTGTAAGTCGGGACGAATATCGTAACTTTCCGCACTCAGCGTCAACCGTTCCATTCGGTCGAGAAACTCTGGATTCGAGAAAATCGGTAACAACACCGCTTCCCGTCTTTTCATCCAATCCAAATGGCTTTCATAAAAGGTGGGTGAATAGATGACGGGGATCGTCGTTTGATAGTAATGCTGGCCATCGCGTGTTTTTCCCGATTTGATCCACCCTCGACCGATATCCTTTAGCCAAGGATTCGTGTATGAGCACGAATTGAAGACGACGAGCCGATCGACTTTTTGTGGATATTTCGCCGCGAAAGCAAGCGCCACTTCGCCTCCATAAGAAATCCCGACGATGCTCACTTTTTCCAGATTCAAATGCTCTAAAAAAACCTTGATGAGCTCGACTTGGATATCTTGAGTATATGTTTCGCCTTCCAGTATCGCGGATTCGCCTTGATCATAGAAATCCAAGCGAAGTACGCGAAAATGTTCGGATAACGACGGAACAAACGGAATCCAAGATTTCGTCGACATCATGATTCCATTACAAATCAACACCGGGCGACCCTTGCCATCCGATTCATAATGGATTTGCTTTCCCTGAGTCTCAAAAAAGCTCATGAAGATACCCTGCTTCAATGGCTTCTTGTCGCAAAGCGTCCCGGAATTTGGGATGCGCAATCGAAATCAGAAGTTTGGCTCGTTCGCGGATATTGGTGCCCCTTAACCAGACCATCCCGTATTCCGTCACAACGTAATCCACATCGTTTCGAGACAAAGAAACCGCCGCTCCCGGTTTTAAAGTTGACACGATTTTAGAAACTTCTTCTTTTTCTCCGGTCTCAGGGTTTCTGACCATGGCAGTGGAATAAAGTGCCATGAACGACCGGCCGTTTTTCGCATTTTGCGCTCCGATGGCCGTATCCGATTGACCACCCGTACCGGAAAACTGCTGGGTGCCAATTGATTCGGAAGCACACTGACCCGTCAAATCGATTTCCAAGGTCGAATTGATTGATACTTGGTTGTCGTTATGAGCCATTACGGCAGGATCATTGACATACGATCCCGGCAAGATCATGACCGATGGATTATCGTCAATAAAATCATACATTTCCTGGGTTCCCAAAGCAAAACAACAGACATGTTTTCCTGGATGCAGTGTTTTTTTCTTGCCGTTGATCACCCCGGCTTTGATCAAGGTCACCATGTTCGACGTGAACATCTCGGTATGAATTCCCAAATCTTTTTTATGGATCAACGCTTTGGCAACGGCATTTGGGATTCCCCCGATGCCGAGTTGAATCGTGTCACCGTCATGAATTTGATTCGCAATCAAATTGCCGATCTTGATATCTTTTTCATTCGGCTCAATATTCGGTAAGGTGGGTGCTGGGTAATCGACTTCCACCAAATAATCGACATCCGAGACATGGACTTCCATATCGCCGTGAGTCCTCGGAAAATTGGGGTTGATCTCAAAGACGACGACTTTGGCTTGTTTCATGACTTCTTTTTCATAGACGTTGGACAAAGAGAGCGACATGAAGCCATGTTTATCGGGCGGTGTCGCGGCCGTCACAAACAAATCGGGTGTGATATGATCCAAGCGTTTCTTTCCAGCGTAATGCAAGCAATTGGGAACAAACGCGATATTTCCATGTTGACTGGCCTTCCGAATGACGTTGGTATGAAACCAGCTATCTAAGAAGAACGAATGACGCCATTTTTCCTCAATGAAAAAATCGGCGTTGGTGATCGGCAGGCAGTTCGTGACGGTGACCGCTTTCACTCTGTCTCCGGCATGATGCAAATTCGCCATGAACGCTTGCGGTTCATTGCCAGCCATGCCGACAATGATCTGATCATTTGATTTTACGAGTGCGATTATCTCTTCGATTTTGACAGTTTTCGGTGTTTTCATGTGTTATCCTCTCATTAAAAACGGGGTTAAGGGAGACTGATCAGTCTCCCTTAACAGCCGAATTTTGCTTATTCGATGGTGCCTTCGATTTCTTCGATCGATTGAATTTCTCTGACTTTTCCGAATGTTTCAATGAGATAATCCGTTTCCACAACATCGGTTGTTAATGGATTATCACCATACCCATAAGAATATTTCAGCAAGCTCATTTCCGAAATACCCCAACGTTTGCCATTTGTCCAGTCGACTTCGCCGCCCATTGGGATATCAAGCACTGCTGATTCCATCTGGGCAATGTAGTTCGCCCAAGTCAATGGAACATCCGCGGTTTCGACGCGTTTCAGGCCTTCAACAAAGATGTAGGCTGCCATATAACCGGCAATCGCATAGTTGTTGAGCGCATAAGCGGCATAGTCACCGGAAATCATGACGGTGTAATAATCCCAGTATTCTTGACTTAAACCACTGACGCCTTCCGGATCCAAAAGATCCAACCATGCGTTGACAAAGATCGGCCGTGCCGCGATATCTAAAGTGTGATTGACTTGAGTGACATCGGCATTGACATAAGATGAGAACACAGGCACGTTCAGCGAATTGTTATGCATTTGTTGCAAGGCATACCCAAACGGTTCTTGGTTCATCGCCAAAATGATGGCCGACACACCCGAAGCTTTCAAAATCAGCATCGCGGTTGCATAAGAAGTGGTGACGGCTTGATAGATCATATCTGCGGATTTACCAAGGATTTCAGCTTCTTGTTCAATCCCTTCTTTGATCGAAAGTCCGACATCATCGTTTGTGTATACCACACCGATCTTGGCGCCCGAAGGCAGCGGTTGATCGCCGGTTGCACCATAGACGGATTCTTTGATCGCTCTGGCGGTCATGATCCGACCATCGGTCTTATAGATCGGTTGAACAGCCATGACGGGATTGCCTTCGGACTCTTGGAAATAGAGGGAGTTGACCCCGGTCGCCGCATAGATCATCGGAATACCGGTTTCTTGGATCAATTCCAATGTGGCACCCACTGTCCAGGTTCCGAAATGACCGACGAGGGCAAAAATCTCATCTTCTTCGATCAGCTTTTCCGTGTTGGACAACCCAACCGTCGGATTGGTGGTATCGTCATAGGTGACAAAGTTGATTGTCCGGCCATCGATGCCTCCCAAACCATTGATGTAATCAAAGTAGGCATTGATGCCCGCATTGAAGGGAACACCGACACCTGCGCCAGCCCCAGTCGTGGAAGCGGCGTTACCGACCTTGATGGAGGTAGCCGTCACACCTTGGACAATGATTGGTGCTTCAGTGGTTGGTGTTGCGGTCGTCGGTGCGGCTGTCGTTGGCGCAGCCGTAGTCGGGGAACCGGTCGTTGGCGACGCTGTCGTCGGTGCGGCTGTCGTTGGCGCGGCTGTCGTGGCGCCATCGCAAGCCATGATAGTTAAGCCAAAGACTAGCGCAAAAGCTATTAAGACTAATTTCTTCATATTTTTCTCCTTTTTATTTTTTTGTAAGTATCTAAACCGAACTTGATCGGTACTTACCTTCGATTAGGACCCCAAGTACGCTTTGACCAATTGTTCATCTTGGAGTAGGTCGCTCGCAATACCTTGGGTTTTGATCTTGCCGAGTTCCATCACATAGATGTAATCGGCAATCTTTAATGTTTGAAACGCATTTTGTTCCACGAGCAGAATCGTGTTGCCTTGTTCCTTGATTTTCTTGATGATCGCAAAGATTTCTTTGACAATGAGCGGTGCAAGTCCCAAAGAGGGTTCATCGAGCAGAAGCAGCGACGGCCGTCCCATGAGCGCTCGGCCGATGGCAAGCATCTGTTGTTCGCCTCCTGATAAGGTGGATGCTTGTTGACGACGTCTTTCCTTTAGAACCGGGAAATAAGCATACACTTCATCCAAGGCTGCCTTTTTCAAAGCCCGAGCTGATTGTTTGATGACTTTGGTTTCTTGAGTGGCTTCATCGAACATTTC
>JAAYZB010000182.1 GCA_012515085.1 Acholeplasmataceae bacterium | reverse complement strand
GGTCACCATCGGTCCAAACCGCTCCCGATCCAGCTCTAGTATTCCGCACAGTTGAGAGTCCCAAGAGGAAGTCTGGGCATTGAGGAGTCCCGATGTAGAGGATATCGTGTATTCGTTTTGGAATCTTCCAGTTAAATAGTACCCAAGATAACAGGGTAACATCATAATTTTTCGAGCCTTTGCCAATTTTCCTGATAGTTTATCAGCGTAGAGCTGATAAATCGTGTTGAAAACGAGAGGTTGGATCCCGGTAATTTCGTATTGTGTCGTTTCGTTCATCATTTGGGAAAAAGCAGTTCTTGCGGCAAAATTTCGATGATCACGATAGGCGTAGACATCCCCGATTATTTGGTCGTTCGAATCGAGACATACATAATCGACGCCGAATGTGTCGATACCAATCGACTGCGGACATTTTCCGAGTTTCTTTGCCTGTTTCAATCCTTCGATCACATGAAAAGAGAGCTCATCTATATTCCAGACAAGCGATCCATCCTTTTCGATCGGGTGATTGGCAAACCGATAAATCACTTCCAGTTTGATTTCACCTTGGTCCAGTTCGGCAATCACATGTCTTCCGCTGGATGCCCCGATATCGATGGCAAGAAAATAGGCCTTTTCCATGAATGTCACTCCTCTGGCGGTTGATTGAGAAATGGCCAAGCCAACAGCCGCTGGCTTGGCCTATAATCACTCAAAATTCTTAGTCTCGTTTTGATTGAACGTCTTTTTCATAGGCTTTCATCTGATCGATAGCCTGATTTCCAAGTGGCACTCCCTTGCTTTCCAAGAGATAGTCCCAAACGGCATTAGCGGGCAAGTTTTTGATCTCTTCCATTAAAAAGAGTCGAGAAGTATAATCTCCGTTCTTTTCGAGATCTTCCAATAAGTGGGTCGGTTCTAATAACGAAAAGAGAATGGCTTTTGCCGTTGCTCTTAAGCCAATTGCCCATCCGGCCACGCGATTGATCGAGGCATCGAAGAAATCGAGTCCGATCGCGATTTTATGATAGTAATTTCCGCGTTTCAACTCTGTCATAACCGCTTGAAGCCGGTCGTCTTGAATCACGACATGGTCGCTATCCCAATGCAGGCCTCGCGACACATGGAGCATCAAGTCGTTGATAAATGGCCGGACAGCAGACAGTTTGTCCGCAACGGATTCGTCCGGATGATAATGGCCCATATCCATACAGACGCCCAAGCCATTTTTAATGGCATAGGCCAGATAGAAGTCATGAGACCCGACAACATACGCTTCCGAACCAATTCCGAAGAGTTTTCCTTCCAGCACATCGGTGGTGTATTGTTTTTCTTCTTCGGTGTATTTTTTTGCGAAGATTTGATCCAGACTGTCCTTTAACAGCTCGCGATAGGTCAGTCGGCTGGCAGGATTATCTTTAAATCCGTCGGGAATCCAAAAGTTGTTATAGCAGCGTTCACCCATTTCTTTTCCGATGGCGAGTGAGATTTTCCGGCTGTCTAGACCCGCTTTGATCCAATAATCTCGAGTTTTTTTGTGGATAGAGGCAAGGGAAAAGCCGTTATCCATCATGGGATGAGCAAAGAAACTCGTGTTAAAGTCGAGCCCGTATCCGTTGGCTTTTGCCCAGTTGATCCAGTTGCGGAAATCTTCCACATCCAGATCGTTCCTTGGACGTTGTCTTTCCGCATACACGGAATGTAGATTGACTTTGTGCTTCAAGGGCGAAAGCCGAAAGGCGAAGTCGATATCGCCCCGAAGCTCATCCCCGTTTCTTGCGGGATATGGATAAGCCCCTGTTACTACATTTTGGCTCTCGATATCGCCCAGTCCTTCAAAGCCTTTGATGTCATCGCCCGCCCAGCAATGCAAGCTGACAGGAATTTTCTCGAATTCCTGAATCACTTTGTCGGTATCGACACCACATTTTTGATAGGCGGTTTTTGCCAGCAGATATGCTTCCAAAATCGATTTGTTCATAATTTACTCCTTGCATAATATGACATAATGTCCCGATGAAAGGCGAAGCTGATGCCGCTTGTCTTTAATAACAGTTGACACCTTTTCGCCGTTCACGGAAAGAATAGCATGCGACAGACGAATGGTTGCTTCGGTGTTCCCCGGGATTGTGATCTCGTGTTGAATGGTTCCAGACCGCTTCTCCCAATTAGATTCGATTCGACCACGAACGGAATCAAAATGACAACGAACATAGGTGAGATCTGTCGGGATCACCGGCTGAATCGTCACCTGGTCGGCAGCACAGCCATCACCGATCTGAATGCCACCCAAATAGCGGTAAAACCACGCATCATAACTGCCAAACATCGGGTGGTCGAAGGAATGCATCACATTTGCCATTTCTTTTTCCCAACGTTCCCAAACAGTGGTCGCATTGCAGGCGAGCATATAGCCCCAACCGGGATATTCCGGGTTTTTGATCATTTTGATCAAGAGATCGACGTAGCCGGCTTCGGTCAAGCTATAAAAGACATGACGATAGCCCTGGTTGCCGCTAGTGGAATGATATCCGTGATGAATGATGTCGTCAGCGATGTTTTTCGCAATTTTGTCTCGATCGGCCTTTGGCGCGATCCCGAGATTCAAGGCAAAGGCATTTTCAGCTTGAGTTCCCCGACTGTACTGGTGAGTCAATTTATTGTAGTAAGTTTGATTAATGGCTTGTGTCGAGGCCTCTTGGAAGGCTTGATATTTTTTGGCGTCCTCATCATTACCTACTAATTTAGCCAATTTTGCCAACACCTGTAAGTGCCAATTGAGGAAGACAGTAGAAACATAAATGGGATCTGTTTTGATTTCCGACAAATGTTCCGGTGCGACCCAGTCGCCATAATGCGAGTAATCCATGATGTAGTTTTTCTGTCTGGTCAAGAGATAGTCGACCCAGTCTTTCATATCGGGATAAAAGCGGTTCGCAATCAAAGAGTCTCCATAATACTGGTGGGCAACTTCCGCAAAAAGTAAAAAGGATATCGACGTCACATCGGCCGGTGTTCCCCCCGTATAAAACGGAGCTGTATCGGAAATGGCGCCTTCTTTGGTTTTTGTTTCCGCGATATCTTGGACAATTTTAGGTAATAATCGCTCGAGGTGAAAATTATAGATCGATTGATAGATCCGGGTCGTCAGATCGTTCAGCCAGCCAAACCGTTCATCGCGTTGCGGGCAGTCGGTCATTATGGAATGAATATTGTTTTGTTCGGTCACAACCGCATTTTGGTGGAGTTGATTCAAGTCCTTATCAGAACAAGTAAATCCTCCTGCCACTTCGACATCGGTATGGACATGCTCACCGGATAGCGAAAGGATTCGAACATCGCCTTCCAATTCTGCTTGAACATATTGGAATCCGTGATACGTGAAACGCGGTTGATAGGTTTCGATTCCTTCACCTTTTAAGATGTAAGTGTCGGTTGCGGTGGCACTGCGAAGATTCAGTTGATTGACCTGTCCTTGACTGGTCAATCCTTCTCCGTATTTTAGCACAACTTTGGCTCCAGAGCAACCTTCAACAGTGATTTTTGCCCATCCAGCAATGTTTTGGCCAATATCATATACTATCCGGTCTTTTTCGATTTCAGTCGTTCGGATTGCGGGATATGATCGACAGATCCGAATGGGTTCTATTTGTTGGCTTGTCAAGGTTCCTTGGGGTGGTTGGGTAACAATCGTATACATCCAGCCATTGTCCCAAGCCGGCTCAAAATCCCGACTAGCCCAATGGGGATGCGTCAATTTTTCCCTGCGGGCGTCATACGTTTCCCCACCATAAATGGAATTATCACGGATGGGGCTGCCGGATACCCACCAACCCGAGTTGCAGTTTGAATGGTCTTCGAGCACTTGATGGTCCTCATAATCAAAATAAAACTGAGCAAGCATCTTCCGGCTTCCCAGCCAACCATACCCCACTTCGATACCCACAACATTGTCTGTTTCGGTGAATAGGTCGGTGATGTCGTATGTATCATATAACACTGTTTTCTGATAATCGGTGACGCCCGGATTCAAAACCCGGTCACTCACCTTTTGTCCGTTTACATAGAATTCATGATACCCGATTCCGGCAATATAAGCACGGGCTCGGAGAAGTCCTTTTGTCGGTATTTCCAATTTTTTCCGGAAATACAAGGTCGATCCCTGAAAATTGTTCGGGATGGACACCCATTTCCCCTTGAAATCCGTTTCATTCAACAGACCCATTTCAAATGTTCCCGTGTGAAAATCCGTTTCTCCTTGACTATTTCGAACATCCAGCCGAACAAAACAGCGTTGGCGCGAAATCAATGGTTTTCCTTGATAGCTGATGGCACTCATCTGATTCGATGCGCACATCCCAGAATCCCATAGATCCGGTGAGGTTTCTAGCAATCCATTAGCAGAAGCCACACGAATCCGATAACTTGCCTGTTGCAACTGGGGGGATAACTCATAAGTCCATGAAAAGCGCGGATTCTTTTCACTGAGCCCAATCGGGTTCACTTGATATTCGACCTTCAAACTAGCAATTTTTATCATGACTTTCGTTCTCCTTTAGGTCATAAGAAGGATTGCCGGATTCACACCCGGCAATCCCGGTCTTAAGAATGACGTTCTTATACAGGTTTCTTCTTGATAACAAAGACAAAGATTAATGCTGCTGCTCCAGCAACAACCGCTGCGACGCCGCCGCCGATACCGATATAAAGGCCGACTTTGCTCTTGACCACGTTCACAACCAGTTCGCCAGAGAAAGTATCTGTTCCCGAGACAAGGCTGATAATGATGGTTTGTTCGCCTAATTCTTCGGCATTTAGTCCAGTGATCGTTGCATCGGTTAAATCAACCACATCGCCAAGAGCGCCACTGCGATAGAGATATTTTGCTTCCAATTTGGTTAGATCCAACGTCTTTCCTTGAGTCAGGTCAACGGGTCCGGTAATGGAAAGTCCGGTGATGTAGTCGCTCACGGTAACGGTCACAGTCGTGGTCTTGGTGTCATTGGGGCGAGTTGAATCAGACAGTGTGATGGTGATGGTCGCCGTTCCGGCTTTTAATCCTTGTAAGATTCCGTTTTCGGTGACGGACACGATCGTCTCATCCGAGGATTCATAGGTGAAGGTCCCGGTAGTAGCATTCGCTGGAACCCGGGTCACGCCCGTTGTTTTGTTTTCACCAATCAACATGCTGATGGAGTCATTTTGTTTCGCAACATCGGTATATTCGATATAAATTCCCCAAACATTGCCATTATAGCGATATTGGATCGTTTCTTCGATGTAACCATCAATCACAACTTCTCCGGTT
>JAAYZB010000181.1 GCA_012515085.1 Acholeplasmataceae bacterium | reverse complement strand
GATTTAAAAACGATTGTGGATTTTGCTTTAGAAAAAGAAATCGACTGGACCTTTGTCGGAGGAGAAGAACTCTTGAGCCAAGGAATCGTCGATCTGTTTTCTAATCATCAACTGCGGATTTTTGGACCGACGCAGGCAGCCGCACAAATCGAAACCTCCAAACGCTTTGCCAAAGAATTGATGAATCGTTATCAAATTCCTACTGCCCGCTATCAATGTTTCCGGGTCGATGAGCCCTATCAAGCCTATTTAAAAAAACAAACACCGCCTTATGTCATCAAGGCCGACGGGTTGGCAAAAGGAAAAGGGGTTATCATTGCCGAATCGTTGGAAGAGGCGGTCTTAGCTTGCGACCGCCTGCTTATAAGCCATTCGTGTGTCGTGATCGAAGAGTACTTAAGTGGCATCGAATTTTCCTTGATGGCACTCGTGCATAAAGACCGCGTAATTCCACTCGAAATTGCGCAAGATTATAAACGCGCAAGAGACAACGATCAAGGACCAAATACCGGAGGCATGGGGGCCTATAGCCCTGTGCCATTGATTCCCAAACGAATTGTGAAAGCCGCTGTCAATTCGATAATGATTCCTGTAGTCAAGGCGTTATCAGCGGAAAATATCCCTTTTACCGGGGTGTTATACGGTGGCTTGATGTGGACAAAAACCGGGGTTAAGGTGATTGAATTCAACGCTCGTTTCGGTGACCCCGAAACCGAAGTGGTATTGCCAAGAATGAAAACGAAACTGATTCCCACACTCGAGAAACTATTCTCGAAAGCTCCCATCCGTTTGCGCTTTTCTCATGATGTAACGGTTGGCGTTGTGCTCGCATCGCCCGGTTATCCCGGACTCATCCAAACCGGGATCCCGATCAACTTACCAGTTGCCGATCCTTACTGCTTCCATATGGGGACCAAGATGTCTTCAGATGGACTCGTCACTGCCGGCGGACGGGTCGCCATTTTGGTTGCCAAAGATAAGACACTGGCAGATGCCAGACGAGAAGCTTATTTGAAGGTATCAAATATTCCCGATAATCCGTGCGTTTACCGGAAAGATATCGCCAAAAACCTTTAATGACACCAATGGGTACGAAAGTTGCGCCTTGAAACGAAAATATTCGTCCTGTTTTTATCCTGAAAACAGGTTTTTTTTCTTGAAGGACAAATAATCGATGATAGCGCTTTATTTCTGCTTGCGATTTTTGTATTCTTGTGTTATATTTTATCCGGTATAGTGGATATAATGAACCAAATAAATAGCTAATCGAGGGTAAGTTACAAATAATAAATGGAACAAAAATCTTCATGACAACGGAGGCTTTTTTTTATGATTATTGGTATTCCCAAAGAAATTATGCACGGAGAAAATCGCGTATCGGCAACACCGGAAACCGTTCGGAAAATGCGTTCTGACGGACACGAAGTGTTGGTCCAAATCGGCGCGGGAGACGGCTCGTTTTTCCACGATGCCGACTACGACGCCGCCGGAGCGACTTTAATTGCCAATCCGGAAACGATTTTTGAAAAGGCGGATGTGATCCTCAAGGTCAAGGAGCCGCAAATGAATCATGACCTGAAGAAGCACGAAGTGGACATGATGCATGCCGGACAGACGTTGATCACGTTCATACATCCAGCATCGCCCATCAATCATCAAATGGTTCGACAAATGACCGAGAAAGGCGTTACTGGCTTGACGCTAGATGGAATTCCTCGGATCAGCCGCGCCCAAGCAATGGATGCGTTGTCATCCATGAGCACTTGCGCGGGGTATAAAGGCATGATCATGGCAGCGGATGCCATCTCCAAATTCATCCCTATGATTGGTTCCGCCGTCGGGATGATTCGACCGGCAACCGTTTTGGTCATTGGTACTGGAGTGGCCGGTTTAAGAGCGGTCGCCACCGCCAAATCATTGGGAGCGGTCGTCTATTCTGCCGATATCCGTCCTGAAGCCAACGAACAGGCACAATCGCTCGGAGCCAAACCGATTTCCACGGGAATCCCTGAGGACATCGCCGTCAGTTCAGACGGAAAACATGCAAATAAATTATCAGACAAGTGGCTTCAAGTTGAACGCGAGAATTTAAAAGAGATGATCGCAAAAGCCGACATCGTCTACTTGTCTGCACTTCTTTTCGGAAAACAAGCCCCGATTCTATTGGACGAAGCAATGATCAAATTGATGAAACCGGGTTCGTGCATCGTGGATATTTCAATTGATCAAGGTGGAAACTGTGCGCTCACTGTTCCTGGTGAACGCGTCATCAAACACGGAGTGATAATTGAAGGATGCAAAAACATTCCGGGGATGTTGCCTACCAGTTCCACATGGATGTTTGCGAACAATATCTATAATTTACTCAAATATTTGACTCCGGAAGGAACACTTCATTTGGACTTGTCGGACGAAATCGTCAGTTCTATATTGGTTTGTCACGACAAAAAACTGGTTCATGCCGGCACAATCGAAGCCATGAGCCTTCACAATTAATGTTGAAAGGGGGATTGACATGACGATACTTCAAGGAGTGTTACTCGGGGTATTCGCCCTTTCGACCATCATCGGTTATTTGTTGATTCATCAAGTCCCGTCGCTCTTGCATACACCACTCATGTCGGGTATGAACGCTTTATCTGGCATCACTATTCTCGGGGCCTTGGTGGCAACAGCTATCGCCACCAATGAAGCGAATCCAGTGATATCTTCCATCTTGGGCGGTGTGGCCATTATTGTATCCATGGTGAACGTCGTTGGTGGATTTGCCGTGACGGACCGAATGTTAAAAATGTTCACACACAAGGATAAATCTCATGAGTAGGGCTTCTCTGCCGCTTGTGGCTCTCTTTGTGTTGTCGGATCCGCTTTATTACACGTTGGTTGGAATTTTGACAGGGTTCGTATTGCTTGGAATCTATTTCATGAGCAAAGTGGAATCAGCAAGAATGGGCAATCAGTTAAGTGCTTTTGCGATGGCTCTCGCCGTCGCGTTGACCCTCATCCATTATGCGATTTTGCCGGTTTGGATCCTTTATATATTGTTGGCGATTGGCGCAACGATCGGTTTGATATTTGCTTTGAAAGTCAAGATGATCCAAATGCCGCAACTGATTGCCTTGTTAAATGGCTTAGGCGGCTTGGCCTCGGCCATTGTTGGCGGCTATGCTTATTTGGGTATCGG
>JAAYZB010000180.1 GCA_012515085.1 Acholeplasmataceae bacterium | reverse complement strand
ATAGTTGGAAAAGACAAACAACCCAAAAATACCAAAGAACTTCACCGTTTCAAACAACAGATTGATTTGGTCAGGATACGTATTGAAGATATAGCCGGTGTATTTTTGCAGCAACAGATATTCGCCGAAGAGAACGAGTAAGATGATCACACTGGTGCGGATATCGGACCGCTTGGTGCGTTTGATTTCATAATAAGCATCGATCGGATGCCGCATCACTCGAAAAATCAAGGAGAATTTTCGGACTTCTCGATTCGCCTTCAACGTTTTGATTGAATTCGTCATCCCGGCAAAAACAGTGGTTTTTTTATGAACGATCTTCATCGCCGAAACGAAAACAATGACAACAATGAGGAGAATGAAGACAAGACTCAAATGATCGTTTAGCCAGCCATCTCGAATTTTCCAAAACGTTTCGGAATAACCATTCACATCGTTAGCCAATTCATACTCTTCCAACGCGTCGATCAAATCCTCACTTTGGAAATAAGCTTTACCAAGTGCGCTGTGCGCCAAAGCAAAGTTTGCATTTTGTCTCAATATTTCTTTGAACAGCAACGTACTGGCTTCATAATTTCCTGCATGATAGAGATCGATCGCCCTGTGGACGAGCGAGGCAAATGCGGAGGGTTCATACACAATGATTTGACCGCTACTTCCATCGAGGGCAAAGAGATTCCCCAGTTCGTCAATTTGAATCGCTGCCGGAGATTGGACCAATCCCAAAATATTCTGGCTTCCCGATTGGATATCGAAGGCGAAGAGCAAATTGCCGTTGACGTCGTATTCGACCACTAGTCCATCGTCATAGATCGCAAAGAGATATCCTTGGTCGTTGACCGATAAATCCACCACATTTTGTCCGACGTTATAATTTCTCGCGGAGAGGATGTTGTTGCCATTGACATCGAGTTTCTTCAACGCTTGAATGGAATTCGGTGTGGACGTATAGACGAGTGATTTGGCACTGATGGCGATGTTGGTCGGCGAGGGAGGAATGTTTCGAGCATACTCCCCGGGTTGGACAAAGACATCCGCAATTCGTTGTAACAAGGTTTTTTCCGATAAATTCACTCCGAAATAGCCAAGGAAAGAGCCGTCATAGTTCAACTGGATCACACCACTGGTCGATCCGTCACCCACCACGTAAATGTTCTCGCCACTTCCAACGACGACTTTGATTGGAACATAGAGCGATGCCGATCCATAAAGGGGTTCGGTCGGGCGATCGAAGGTTCGTACGAGTGTCCCATCGATCGTATACTTGTAAACCAGCCGATTTTGCTTATCGGCTACATAGAGATAATCCTCCAAGGAGACAAAAACACCGGTCGGATTCTTTAGATCATCGGTCCCTATTTCCCTAACCAAGTTGCCCTGGTAATCAAATACGACTATCCGACTGTTGCCAGAATCGGCAACATACACTAGCCCATCTTTGATATAAAGATCTTCCGGCTTGTCCAAAGCCACTGCTCGATTCAAAACACCAATCGGCGTGTACGCTGTTTGTGTGAAAGTCAAATTTCCTTCATAATCGACCGTGTACGTGTGATAGGGATATTCGTTTTCATAGTAGGAAGTATCGGCCGATACCGCCATGTTTGGCAACAAACCAACCAAGGTGATTGTGAGCATCAGACAGAGCAATTTTCGCATCACGCCACCTCCTACTTGATGCCCGAGTGAGCCATGGTATCCATGACCTTGCTCTGCATCACGATAAAGATGATCAAATTTGGCAAAAACATAATGAGCGATGCCGCGGCCGCCATACCTTGGCCGGCCACTCCGGTGGCCCCCGTCGTCAAGGTATTCATGTAAAAAGCGAACGTTTTCAAGGAGTCGTCGTTAATATAGGTAGTCGAAGTGTCGGCAGAATTCCAAACCGATTGGAAACTCAAAATCACAATCGTCGCAATCGCCGGCTTGATCAAGGGCAATATGATCTTGGTATAGATCTGCCAGTCATTGGCCCCGTCCACCCGACAAGCATCAATCAACTCGTTGGGAATCTGATCGATGAATTGTTTGACGAGGAACAATCCCACCGGCACCGCCAGATAAGGCAAGACGTGGACAAAGAAATTATCGATCAGTCCAAGCTTTTCCACGATGAGATAACGGGGGATCACAACGGCGATCCCGACAAACATCAACGCGATCGTGTTGATTTCGTTGATGACTTTTTTGAACTTGAAATTGAGTTTGGAAAGAGCATACCCCGCCATCGTCGAGATGATCACCGAGGCGATCAAAATCAACACCGTCACGATGATCGAGTTAAAGAGATAACGGCTCATGGGGATCCCCGAGGTTCCCGTGACTTTGAAAAGGCGGGTGAAATTCGCGAAAGTGGGTTGTTCCACCAAAAATCGTGGAGGATAATAAAAGAGTTCCTCGAGCGGCTTAAACGCGTGATTGAAAATATAAAGCAGCGGTAGCAACATGAAGAGTGCAACAGGGAAAATAAGGATAAGATAACGGATTTGACTGGGATGGAAGCGCTTCGGATTGATTTTCGTCGCTTGGAATTTTTGTTTTTTCATTCGTTTTTACTCCCGAAAAGCCGAAAAGCAAATCGGCTGAATGCATACACGATCAAGAGCAAAATCACCGAAAGCGCTGCCGCATATCCCATTTCATATTTGAAAAATCCGTAATACTCAATATGGTTAACTATCAGTTGCCCGGCATATTGGGGTGTGGGATTGGACCCCGAAAGGGCAACCCCGATACCCGACGCCGAAAAGGTTCCCACGATCGCCATCACGGCACCAAACAACATCTGTGGTTTGATCGAAGGGATCGTGATATAAATCATTTCTTGGAACTTGTTGCGAATGCCGTCGATGTAGCCGGCTTCATACATATCTTGATTCACATTCAATATACCCGCAAGCATCGCCAAGAACCCTACCCCCATCGAACTCCACAAGGTGACCACAATCATGATCGTCAAGAGAAACTCCTTGGATTGAAGCCAGATGATGGGTTCTACGATCAACCCGAGATTGAGGAGCACGCTGTTCAAGTACCCGCTGTTGTCACCGGCAAAGATGACCTTCCAAAGGACACTCATCGTGATTCCGGCTGTGAGCGACGGAGAATAGATGATCAAGGCCAGCACTGTTCTTAGTTTGTGCGGGAGTTGTGCCAACATCCAGGCCAGCAAGAACGACAAGATATATCCGCCCGGTCCGACGATCAAGGCGTATTTTAAGGTATTAGGGATGACGTATTGCATGAAGATATCGTCATTGGTCAAAATCGTGATGTAGTTGGAAAAGCCGACCAAGGACGGGGCACGTACGGTGTCAAAATAGGTAAAGGAAAGAAAAATCGCAGCGAATACCGGAATGACGATAAAGATCGCAAACATCAATAAATACGGAAACACAAACAAGTAGGCGATCGGCTGTTTTTCGCGAACACCCTTTTTCTTTCTTTGGGTGAGAAGGAGACTAGCCATTGAACTCATCCTCCTCCGACATCGTCCATTCTTTGATTTGTGCGACGGATGCGGCCACATAGGGCTTCAATATGGTCCCATCCGGCGTCATATAACTAAACTCTGCCATTTTTTTCACTATTTCTTTGTTCATCTTAATGATGCCATCGTTCAACCCCACCCGGAGATTGGCACGATCTAAGACCACGCTATTCCACAAATTTGAGATTTCTAGTTCAACCTGGTAACTGCCAGGTACTTTCGGAAGCTCTTTGAGCCAATTCCATTGTGCGAGAATGATGTCAATGTCTTCCGTCGCTAGATTCAAATTCCGGAAAGCTTCCATGTTCGCACTGTTGAAGAGATATTCTTTTCCCATCGTGGAAAGCAACAAAGACGAGAACTGCGTTTGTACGGAGGTAGAGGACCACCATTTAAGAAATTCCCAAGATTCGTCCGTTTTGTCAGAATTCTTGAAAACCATATTGGCGGTCTGGGCTCCGGGGGCGCTGCGATCGACGACATCACCTTTCAACACGCCTGGAAGCGGGGCAATCGACCAAAGTCCTTGGATGTCGGGAGCCGCATTCAACAAGGTCACATACATGCCGAAATCACCGACACCGATCGGCGAAAGTCCCAAACGGAAATCATTATAAAAACTCGAGACTTGAACATCCATGCTGTAAATCGTATAGAGTTCCGTCATCATTGTCAGGGCATTCACGGTAT
>JAAYZB010000179.1 GCA_012515085.1 Acholeplasmataceae bacterium | reverse complement strand
TTTCACTTCCGGTTTGACTTCGGCTTTCACTTCCGGTTTGACTTCGGCTTTCACTTCGACAGGTTGTTTGGGAAGCGGTTTTTTTTCTGCTTCAACGGGTGTTTTCGGTGCCGGAGCTTTTTCCGTTTTTTCCTGCAGAACAACGACTTTCGTCAGCGGCTTTTTCGCCGGAGCAGCAGTCTTTGGCTTTTCCGGTGCTAATTTTTTCTCGAGCAAGGCTTCCGGAATATCCGGTTTTTCTTCTTCCTCGCTCTTCTCAGAAGTATCGCCCTCGACTTCCACGACTTCGTCTTCAGCTTCTCCGGTGAGACCACCGTTCGCTTCAACAATGGCATCTCCCATTTTGCCGACGATCAGTTTTACCGAGCGAAGTGCATCGTCATTGGCCGGGATGATATAATCCACTTCATCGGGATCACAATTGGTATCGATGATGCCAAACACAGGAATCCCGAGTTTTTTCGCTTCTAAGATTGCATTTCTTTCCTTACGCGGATCGATGATGAAGAGCGCCTCCGGCAGAGTCCGCATATCTTTGATCCCGCCTAAAAATTTCTCGAGCCGATCCATTTCTTTACGCAGGGTGATGACTTCTTTTTTTGGTAAAACGGCAAAAGTACCGTCTTCTTCCATTTTGTGAAGATCGTGCAATCGCTTGATTGATTTTTTGATCGTTTTGAAATTGGTGAGCGTGCCGCCCAGCCAACGTTTGTCCACATAGAATTGTCCGGAGCGGATCGCTTCTTCACGTACCGGTTCTTGCGATTGTTTCTTGGTGCCGACGAAGAGAACACGTCCGCCAGCGACGACGATATCGAAAAGTGCCTTGTAGGCGATGTCGATGCATTCGCTCGTCTTTTGTAAATCGATGATATGAATTCCATTTCTTGATGTGAAGATGTACTTGGCCATCTTCGGATTCCACCGACGGGTTTGATGCCCGAAGTGGACGCCTGCCTCCAGCAGGGCTTTCATGGATAATACGCCCATTGTTTTAAATCCTCCTATTTGATTGTGCCTCCATCGCTATCCACGCTATTGCCACCAGTCGGCTCCCGGCAAATTGCTCAGCGATGTGTGTATTTTTTACGGCGATATTATTCTACCAAATTAGGGGGGGGAAAGCAAGCAATATTTACCGTGTTTCGCCTTAAAAGAAAAAACCAAGGCGATCCCGAGGTCTTCAATCGGTGCTGCCAATTCCCCCTGTTCGGATTTTCGTGCTTTTTTCTTCTTTTTCTGCGAGTAAATACTTCGTAAAAACCGCTTGAACTAGGCGTTCGCCTTTTTGAATTTCGATGGAAAGATCGCCTAAATTATAAAGCAGGATCCGAATGTGTCCTTCGTTATCCTTATTATTGTAGAAATCCTGATCGATCAAGCCAACGCTGTTGGTCAAAATCAACTTTTTTTTCGGAAACAAAGAACTCCGAGGAAATATGAGCAACATTTCGTCTTTATCCATAAACGCTTTGATCCCGGTGGGAATCACCGCATAGCTTTTCGGTGGAATCACCGCTGTTACCGCCGATTCCAGATCATATCCCGCACTTCGGACGGTCGATCGTATCGGCAGATGGATCTGTTCATTTTCATAGGCTTTCACCACTTCAAATCCTCGAACAGCCATGGTGGATCGCCTCCCTTCGTTTTGAATGATCAAGAAGAACTCTGGGCGTTTTTCGCCAAGATGATCTCCTTTGACTTCATCAATCTCGTGATATTTCCGCGTTCGTTATCTTCTAGTTTATTGGTTATCCATTTGATTGTATCCTCGATGTCGGGAATCATGATGTATTCAATGGCGTTGACCCGCCGCCTCGTTTTTTCAATTTCTCGAGCCAGCATATCGCAGGTTTTTTCTACTACCGAGAGATCGATCAATTGATGCAAGATTCCGGAAAGACCAATGACCGCCCCGTCAAGATCCATAGGAGTGAACGCAAAGCCATAAGTCAGATCGATCGCTCCGGATTTCTCGTAAGAAAGTGTGGGTGTTTTGATATTCATGATCGATCTTGCGCCAGTCTCAATCGTCACTTCGCGGGAGGGGACCATCAACGCTTCCATCAGCCCGGTCAATGACATTTTCAACTTGGCACTTTCAAACTGTTTCATGATTTGGGCCAATGCTTTTTCAACGTCCATCCGCAAAGACCGGTTCTGTTTGATGAGTTCCATAAACCGGCGGATCATTTCATCTTGTTTATCTTTCAATAATTTATGGCCGCGCTTTGCGACCGACAGCCGATTTTTCAGCCGGTATAGCTCCATCCGTGTTGGATTGATTTTTTGTGCCATGATCAATCTCCTTCAGGAAGATACTTCGCAATTTTGTCTAAACTGATCCGTTTAAGTTCGGTCTTAGGCAGTATCGTCAAACATTTCCAACCAATGGTGAGCGTCTTTTCAATCGGACGATTTTCCCGGGGTCCTTGTTGGACATAGCGTTCTTCAAACTCGATCGCAAACTGGGCATACAGTTTGTCCACATCCGATAACGCGGCTTCCCCGAGAATCGTTGAAAGTTCTTTGGCTTCTTTTCCTCTCGCGTAGGCGGAGAAGAGTTGATTCATGGTTTCCGAGTGGTCTTCCCGGGTCTTTCCTTCGCCGATGCCTTTATCCTTCAACCTTGAAAGCGAAGGGAGCACATCGATTGGTGGATAGATCCCTTTGAGATTCAACTCTCTTGAAAGGATGATTTGCCCTTCGGTGATGTACCCGGTAAGATCGGGGATCGGATGGGTTTTGTCGTCTTCAGGCATCGTCAAAATGGGGATTTGGGTAATTGATCCTTTTTTCTCCTTGATCCGTCCGGCACGCTCGTACAGCGAGGCAAGGTCGGTATACATATAGCCTGGATAGCCCCGGCGTCCCGGCACTTCTTTTCGAGCGGCGGACACTTCGCGGATCGCTTCGGCATAATTGGTGATATCGGTCAGAATGATGAGTACGTGCATGCCGAGTTCATAAGCCAGATACTCCGCACAAGTGATGGCCATTCTGGGTGTTGCGATCCGTTCAATGGCGGGATCCGCTGCCAGGTTCATAAACAAGACCGACCGTTCGATCGCCCCGGAGCGTTGGAAATCTTGAATAAAATAGTTGGCTTCTTCAAACGTGATCCCGATTGCCGCAAATACCACCGCGAAAGATTCGGAACGATCTTTGACCTTCGCTTGTCTGGCGATCTGTGCCGCAAGTTTTGCGTGTGGCAATCCCGATCCCGAAAAAATCGGCAATTTTTGACCCCGCACCAATGTGTTTAACCCATCGATGGCACTGATTCCGGTTTCAATAAATTCGGATGGATAGTTACGTGCAACCGGATTCAACGGTGTTCCGTTGATATCCGCCATTTTTTGGGGAATGATGTCTCCGGCTCCGTCAATTGGACGACCCATGCCATCAAACACGCGGCCAACAATTTCCGGCGCGAGTTTTATTTCAATTCCCCGGCCGAGAAACATGGCTTTCGCGTCACTGATCCTGAGCCCCTGAGACGAATTGAAGAGCTGAACCAATGCTCGGTCGTGATCCACTTCCAGTACCTTGCCGATCCGTTCTTCACCCGAGGCTTGGCGGATACGGACTAGTTCGTCGTATTTGATGCCTTCGACTTGATCGACGAGCATGAGCGGACCGACAACTTCACGGATGGTTTTATATTCCTTAGGCATTCTCGGTCCCTCCTTGGATCAATTGTCGGTATTCTTCTTCGATCAACGAAGTGATTTTCGCGATTTCATTGGCAAAGTTTTCTTCTTTGATGTATTTCATCCGACCGATTTTATCCAACACCGCCATGGAGGTGATTTTCGCATAAGAATAGTCTTGTTTTAAGGCTTCCAGTCCTTTTTGATACCAATCGAGGATCGCCTTCATCATCCCGTACTGTTTGGCAAGGGAAGTGTAGGTGTCAATCTCGTGAAAAGCAATTTGATGCAAGAAGTCCTCGCGAATACTGCGAGCGCAATCGAGAGTCAATCGGTCTTTGAATTCCAGTGAATCAATCCCGACCAACCGGACGATTTCTTCCAATTGTGCTTCTTCCTGTAATATCCGCATCGCCATTGCGACTTGTTTTGACCAGCCTTTTTGGATTTCCTGATCAAAATATTCGTTCATTTCATCGCTGTATAAGGAATAGCTTCTCAGCCAGTCGATTGCCGGAAAATGGCGTCGATAAGCTAAGTTGGCCGAAAGTCCCCAGAATACCTTGACAATACGGAGCGTTGCCTGGGAAACGGGTTCGGAAGTGTCGCCTCCCGGAGGTGACACGGCTCCAATTGCAGTAATAGCCCCAAATCGTTCTTCACTACCCAAACATTGGACAAACCCAGCCCGTTCATAGAATTCAGCGATGCGACTGGCGAGATAAGCCGGATAGCCCTCTTCGCCCGGCATTTCTTCGAGACGTGAGGACATTTCTCGAAGCGCTTCTGCCCAACGGGAAGTGGAATCCGCCATGATGGCGACCCGATAGCCCATGTCGCGATAGTATTCGCCGATCGTGATCCCGGTATATATGGACGCTTCCCGTGCCGCAACCGGCATATTGGATGTATTGGCAATAAGCACGGTCCGCTTCATCAACGGCTCGTTGCTCCGAGGATCTTTCAATTCCGGAAATTCCATCAATACATCGGTCATTTCATTGCCGCGTTCACCGCAACCAACATAAACAATGATATCGGCATCGGCCCATTTGGCCAATTGATGTTGCACCACCGTCTTTCCGGATCCAAACGGTCCGGGGATGGCGGCGATGCCTCCGATCGCGATGGGGAACAAGGTATCGATGACTCGTTGCCCTGTGACCATTGGTTCCGTGGGTGCGAGCTTTTTCTGGTAAGGTCTCCGAATCCGAACTGGCCATTTTTGAATCATGGTGACGGGTGTGTCTTGTTTGGCATCATCCGTGATGATCGCGATTTGATCCGTGATCACCGCTTCCCCGGAATAGAGCCAGGTCAACGTGCCCTTCACTCCGGGAGGAACCATGATTTTATGACGAACCACGGTGGTTTCTTGGACTTCTCCCAAAACGTCGCCCGCTTGAACAAAAGCACCGATCTTAGCGGTTGGTTCGAATATCCATTTCTTCTCGCGGTTTAATTTTGGCACGTCGATCCCGAGAGGGATTCGATCCCCCGCCGCTTCGTAAATGACATCGAGAGGACGCTGAATGCCATCAAAAATGCCTTCAATCAAGCCGGGTCCAAGTTCAACCGAGAGCGGTTGAAAGGTATCAACCACCGGTTCTCCCGGGCCGATACCGGCAGTTTCTTCATACACTTGGATCGAAGCCCGATCGTCTCGGAGTTCGATGACCTCTCCCAACAAGCGTTTTTCACTGACCAAAACGACGTCATACATTTTGACGTCTTTCATATTTTTGGCGACGACCAGTGGTCCGGAGACTTTGGTGATCAGGCCGTTATTTGATTTTTTTTCAGCTGTATTCATCAGGGACGCCCTTTCTAAAAGAGATCAATGCCAATTGCATTTTCCACATTTTGTTTGATTTTTTTCATGCCAATGTTCTTTTTTTCAGGATCGATCGGAAGCACCATCAAAATCGGATAAGGAAGTTGTTGGTACTTTTCAATGGTTTCAGGAATCGCTTCATAGATATCTTCGGTCACAAAAATCAGTTTGCATTTTCGGTTGGCTAACGATGAAATAGTTCTTTCGGCTTCGCCGGCATCTTTCACCTGAAAAGCCCGAACGCCAACCGTGTTGAAAAGCAGGATGGCATCGGTCAATCCCACGATGGCTATTTGTTGGGTTTTTTCCATGGATCATCCCTCCTTTTTGCTACAAATCTCTCAAATCAGCGAGGTCTATCTTATCCACTGCAAACAGGGTTCGGATATTTTTGGCCTCTGCGTCTTTTTTTAGATAATAATAGATGATTGGCCCGATGGAGAACGCGTCGTTGCGAAAAGGTTTCACTTGATCGAGCAATAGGCTTTCCAAGGCTTTTTCCAGTGTCTCGATATTGCCCTCTCCTTGGTTCTTTTTTAGGATGTTGCTCAACTTTTCGTGATAGAAGTCTTGCAACGCGCGAAGATATATGTCTCGAGATTGATTCATCGCCTCTAAAAATAGAGGTTTGGGAATGCTTCCGTTATCCAAAAGCATCTCGGACGTGACCGCTATGGACCAGCCTAAGAGACGACTCCGTTCAATCGCCAGCACATTCTGAAAATCGATAAAGGCGAGTAAATAAGTTCGCAATGCTTCCGCTTTTGAGAAGCGACATTGCTTCAAGGCGAATGTCAACAAGAGATTGTCGATCACGACACTGACCAACCGTGGGTTGTCAGACACTTTCTGAATCGCTTCATCGATTTGAAAAAGCAACGCTTGAACTGCTTTTGGCAAAGCTTGTCTGTCTTGTCTCAAGACTGCATTTTCCATTATTTCTCCAGGAATAGCTGCCAAATCATCACCAAGCGAAGGATGCGGGATGCCGAATAATTTTTCCTTATACAACACTTTGAGATTTGTCGCGTCGTGGAGCAAATAAAACAGATCCGTCAACCGGCGATTGGGAGACAAAGAATCCAACATTTCTCGAAGAGATCGACGTTCGGCCTGAATCAATCCCTCTACCGAGAGATCAGTCGCTCCTTTTCCGTATCCAAAAGAGGAAAGCATCGCGGCCATTTCCGATTTAGGCGTTTTGTTTAATTTCGCATATTTCGCTTTGTCGAAGAGTCGATCCTCAATCGCTTTGATGACGCCGATGGCAAATGGATAATCCATTTCAGGCCTCCGACTCAAACAAATAACAAGCGAGTTCCGCCTCGAACTGATTCTTGAAAGATAACAACAAGGTGGGGTATGAGTGATCAATGTCAAACGCGGAACCAACCACTAAAAAGCCGCCGGAAATGGGGGCAAGCTGCTCTGAAAGCACCAGTTTGAAAGCGGAATCGGCAAAACTCGCATTCAGTTTATCAAGTTCGATTTTTCCTCGAACTGCCGGATTTGAGGCGAACAACTTTTTAAAACGAACATGATCCGTCTTGGCGGCGATGATGGTTTCCGCCCCCGTCAAATGATCATTTTCGAGCAAGTGCTTCACCAGCTGAACCCACTTCTCATCACTGATGTCTTCAAGCTTCGTCAATGCATGGTTGAAGACACTCGTCAATAATTGTTGTTTTTGGGCCAAGGTCGCCGCCTTTGCTTGTTGTTCAAATTCCGTGACTTTCCCTTTAAAGCGAATATCTTGCTTTTCTTTAAACTTAGCTCGGTCGCTTAAAATCACGGTTTCCGCTTCTTTCAACCGACTTTGGTAGATTTTTCTCGCTTGGGCTTCGCCGGACTCCAAAATCATCTTCGCGTCTTGTTCGCCCTTTTGTATTATCTTGTCATAAATCGATGGGTTTGCCAAAAGTCGTCACTCATTTCTATAGAGGAATGCCCTGAATCATGAGAATGCTGGCAAGAAGCGCCAATATCGCATACGTTTCAATCAACACGGTCATTGTCATGCCTTTCGCCGTCGAATCCGGTTGTTTCGCGACCATCATGATTGAATTGACCGACATCTTTGCTTGAAAGAACGCAGATACCGGCAACACGAGTATGGAAGGAACACAAGCCCCGAACATCGCCCAACCCGCTTCTGTACCCAATGGCAGAGCGCTGCCTCCCAAGAGACCCAGACGGACCAACACCAAAATCGCAATCAAAAAGCCATAAATGCCTTGTGTGCCTGGCAGCGCCTGCAAAATCAATACCTTACCGAATAGTTCCGGTTTCTCGCTGACGACGCCTGTCGCCGCTTTTCCGGCCATTTGGACGCCGAGCGCCGAACCAAGTCCACCAAACGCGGCGGCTGAAGCGGCACCAATAATCGCAATCAATAAACCTTCGTTCATAATCTAATCCTCCATAGGGTGTTTAATTTTCTTGATAGGAATCGTGGATCATCTCCACATAACTCGTTTGAAGCGTGAGCGGCCGAAAGGGAATTCCGCCACCCTCGTAAAATTTGTTAAAAAATTCAATATACTGCAACCGGCTATCATGGATATAAGCCGATAACATGCCCATCGCTAAGTTGAATACATGGCCGATCAAATAAACAAAGAGTGACAGGATGAAGCCAATCGCGTTGCTCTGAAGCATTCCCGCCAGCATGTTCATGACCATGGCGATCACACTGGAAGACAACATCAATGCCAGAATCCGAGCATATGAGAGAATGTCCCCTAAATAACCCGTGATGCCGTATAACGAATAGAGACCAGATCCGATTCTAGCGACTACATTTTTGTTCTTTCTTCCGGCAAAGAGCACAATCAGACCTGCTCCACCGATGGCAAGCCATAGGCCAATGCTTTTCCCCCACGGGAGAAAGAACAACCCAACGCCAATTAAAATGAAGATCCAACTGAATTGATCGACAAAGATCGCCAAATACTGTTTGTCGCGGAAATTCCGGTACGCTTTGACAAGCAAACCCGATATGATATGGCAAGCACCAATCACAATCGACAAGATGAGCATGTCCAACGGTTTTTCCATTGGCGACATCAAGATCGGATTCCATGAAACTCCAAAATAGCTGCCGAACAAGATTCCCCAGAGAATCGTGGACACGCCGGAATACATCAGAACCCGGAACAATCTCAACGCATTTCCTTTGGGTCTCATCTTCTTGATCATCAAGGCGAATAGAACAACCATCACAACGCCATATCCGACGTCGCCCATCATCATGCCAAAGATGAGCCAATACCAGATCGACATGACCGGATTGGGATCCACTTCATCCGGATGAGGTTTTTCAAACATGTCGGTAATGGTTTCAAAGGAATC
>JAAYZB010000178.1 GCA_012515085.1 Acholeplasmataceae bacterium | reverse complement strand
TGTGCTGGTGACTGGAGGAGATCCATTCACCCTATCGAATCAACGATTGGAATGGATTTTAAAAGAATTAAGAAAGATTGCTCATATCGAAATAGTCCGCTTTGGAACGCGTACTTTGGTAACAATGCCACAACGGATCACCGATAAGCTTTGCACAATGTTAGCAAAATACCATCCTGTTTACGTTAATACGCATTTCAATCATCCTCAGGAAATCACTCTTGAAGCAAAAAAAGCCGCCGAGAGGTTGGCTTCGGCAGGGATCCCTATTGGCAACCAAGCGGTGCTCTTGAATGGCATCAATAATGACAAGTATGTCATGCGGTGTCTCAATCAGGAATTATTGAAAATTAGAATTCGACCTTATTATCTTTTTCATGCGAAAACGGTTCAGGGAACAAGCCATTTTCAAACATCAGTGGATGATGGCATCGAAGTCATGGAATATTTGCGCGGTTATACATCCGGATTGGCAATACCTGCCTATATCATTAACGCTCCAGGTGGAAAAGGAAAAACCCCTATTCTTCCCGAATATGTCTTAGCCCATGAAGGGAACAAATTCGTAATTCGCACTTGGGAAGGAGAGATTTTTCAGATTGACAACCAACCAACGAAGAATCTCAAAGAGTTGTTAAAGCCAGATATTCATTGACCGATATGCGACAGATTCCATGAATGGAGGGGCAAGATGTCCATTACAATCAGAGAAACCAAAGAGAAAGATTTGAATCACTTGAAGCAATTATGGAATGATGGTGATGTCATGTACTATGTGGGATTTCCCCAAGGACTTGGCACTGACGATTGGCAAATGTCCCGCTGGTATGAACGACTTCAGGCGAAGGAACAAACCAAACATTATTGTGTCTATGAAAAGGATCTTGGTTTTGTAGGAGAAACGTATTTTTCCTGGGAAGATTGTCAAGATCCCGCAATCATCGATATCAAATTACTGGCGAAAGCTAGAGGAAAGAAAATTGCTTTTCGTGCTCTTTCGTTTTGTTTAGATCAATTGTTTCGATTAACAAAATCCCAAGTTGCTTGTGTTGATCCGGATAGTGAGAATATTCCGGCAATCAAGTTGTATCAATCTTTGGGGTTTCAAGAGAAACATCGATTTGTGGACGACAATCGCGAACATGTTTATATGGAACTAGGCCGAGAAAATTGGCAAACATCTCGGCTGAATGCCATTCAACTGGTGTCGATTGATCGTTCGAATTACATGGATATCCTGAGGCTCAAAGTCAATAAGGATCAGATGGAGTTTGTTGCGACCAATGCGGTATCGCTGGCTCAGAGCAAATATCAAGAGGAACTCGTTCCAAAAGCGATCTATTCCTTCTTGACGCCGGTTGGTTTCGTGATGTATTGTATGGATTCGGATGATCAAGAATACTGGATTTATCGCTTGATGGTTGATGAGCATTTTCAAGGGCTTGGCTATGGAAAGAAAGCCTTGGAGCTGACAATCGAGGAAATTAAAAAGCATGCCATAAACCACCTAATACGAATCAGTTTTGAACCAGCCAACCACATCGCTAAAGAGTGTTATGAAAGTCTTGGTTTTAGCAATACTGGCCGCTTTGACGGCGATGAAATCATATACGAATTGACTTGGTGATCAGTGATATTTATTACAGAATCAAGGAGGCGTATTACAATGCATCCATGGTTGACGATGGATCCCTATATCCTTTTAAGTATCTGCAATATGAAACTACGTAATTTTTATCCTTCTTTGGAGGCGCTCTGTGAGGACCTCAATATTGAAGAGCAAGTTCTTCGCGATAAACTTGCCGATATTGGTTTTCAATATGAAAGCGAAACCAACTGTTTTCAATCAGTAAAATAGAACATTGACATATATTCAGCCTGTTGATGATTGCAACGAAAGGAAACTAGTGATGACATATTTTATTGGCATTGATGTGGGGACTTCAAGCTCAAAAGCTATTTTATTCGATCAGTTGGGGAACGAAGTGGCTTCAGCGCAACAATCTTATTCTTTTTCTCAACCACAACCGGGATATGCCGAACAAAATCCCGATCTTTGGTGGAATGCCGTGTCAAAGTGTCTCCGTGAACTGGTTCACGCCAGTTCAGTCCAGAAAGAAGAAATCCTGGCACTTGGAGTTACTGGACAAATGCATGGGTTGGTCATGTTGGATAAAGATGATCAAATCTTACGCGAAAGCATTATTTGGTGTGACCAACGAACGATTGTGGAAGCCGAGGAACTGGATCGACTGATTGGGCGAGATTCCTTGCTGGCGATTACAGGTAATCCGGCTCTGACCGGGTTTACGGCTTCAAAGATATTGTGGGTTAAAAAACATGAACCCGACTTGTGGGCGAGATGTCAGAAAATCCTGCTTCCAAAAGATTATGTGGTATATAAACTGACTGGCAGGCATGCGACCGATGTGTCGGATGCGAGCGGCACCCAACTCCTCGATTTGAAAACTCGGGATTGGTCGCCATCGATTTTAACGACGCTCGAAATTTCCCGCGATCTTTTAGGAACCGTATTTGAAAGTGGCGATATCGTAGGCAACATCTCAATGGAAGCAGCCCAATTGACGCATCTGTCTATGTTGACTCAAGTCATTGCGGGAGCAGGAGATCAAGCGGCTGCCGCTGTCGGAAATGGAATCATCAAACCGCAACTCATGAGTTTGAATCTTGGTTCCAGCGGCGTGCTTTTTGCCTCGACCGATCAACCCCTAGTCGATCCGAAGGGACGAATCCATTCATTGTGCCACGCGGTTCCTAACACATGGCATGTGATGGCGGTGACTCAAGGAGCTGGATTGTCACACAAGTGGTTCCGCGATCGGTTTTATGGAGGCGAATCCAACAAAAAATTTGATTTAAATCAAATCATGGAACAGGAAGCAGGATCCATTCCTCTTGGTTCAGAGGGGTTGATGTTTTTACCTTATTTGATGGGAGAAAGAAGTCCGCACTTGGATTCATTTGCCCGTGGTGTATTCTTTGGAATCACCCCAGTTCATACGAGGGCGCATTTTGCGCGTGCGGTCATGGAAGGTGTTGCTTTTTCATTCAAGGATTGTCTGGAGGTCATGGAATACTTATCCATTGATGCGGCCGAAATCCGAATGAGTGGTGGTGGAGCAAACAGTCCTCTTTGGACTGCCATCATTACAAATTGCCTGAAGCGACCTCTTCGTGTTATGCGAGACAAAGAAGCAGGGGCTTGTGGTATGGCTATTTTAGCGATGGTCGCAGCGAAAGCGGTTCCCACAATTGATGATGCGATGAAGCTTTTTGTCCATCCTGGAGAACAGGTGATTGGTAATCCGTGTGACATGGATCGCTATAATCGATTGTTCCCGCTGTTTCAATCTCTGTATCAATCGTTAAAAGGTTCATTTGTCCAAGCACACCAATTAATAGTTTCTGATTGACAGCCAAGACTGTTTTTCTTATCCCCGGTTATTTTAACCGGGGATTTTTCGTTTTCACCTTGAAAAACAACTTATTGAAGCATATAATTGGCCTAAAGATAAGAAGGCTAAAGAGGGGGAAATTCGATGAGTGAGAACAAATTGATGAAAGAACCAAAAAACTTGTCTTTTCGGGTCAAATGGCTTCGAGATTTTTATTTTGAAGGGACAAAACGTAATTGGAATAATCAATATACCTGCTATTCTACCGGGACAGAGTGGGACTTCCTTTTCGATGAGACCACTTACTACATCGTTCCGGAGACCATCCCATTTTATCAGACATTCACGTCTTCGACATTGCAGGCGGCTAAAACGATTCCTTTGCCTGATGATTTCTGGCAGCATTCTTTGAAAGAGCGCCGGGCGCTTTTTTTCCGCGAAGTGTGTGGAAAACATCTTCCGGTTGAGCTATTGCCTTATGACCTTCTTTGTGGAGGAAGGTTCAATATGATGACCTCACATTGTCTCTTAAAAAGCGAAGCCAAAAAGCGAGCGAAAGCAACAACGGGGAAAAAAGGTGCGCGCAATGCGTTGTTGGATTATTACTACTATGGTTTTGGCAATGTTGGCTCCACTTGTGGGCATTTGATTCCTTATTATCAACGGGTTCTGGATCAAGGATTTGTATCCATTCACAAGGAATTGGAAGATCGCTATTTCTCCATGAGCGATAAGGAGAAAAAAGGCTCAAAAGGAGCCCAAATACGAGCGATGATGATTGCTTCGGAAACGCCGAAAATCCTTGCGGAACGTTATCGAGAGAAGTGCCTTGAGAAAGCCGGTAAAGAAAGTGATTCACTTCGAAAAGAAGAATTAAAATTGATGGCAACAAACTTGGAAAGGGTTCCGTGGAATCCCGCAAAAGACTTTTACCAAGCCGTTCAATCTTTGTGGCTGACGCATATGCTGGTCATGGCTGAGGAAAACTACCCCGGTCCGGGAGTGTCTTTTGGCAGGCTTGACCAGTATCTGTATCCATATTATCTTGAATCGAAGAAAGCTGGAATATCCGATGATATGATCAAGGAGATTCTCGGTTGTTTTTGGTTTCACTGCAATACGGCTTATGATGCACAGATCCGCGTCGGCAACAACGGAATTACCGCAGGCTTTGGGCAACTCTTTAATTTGTCCGGCAGAGATAAAGATGGAAATGATCAATCCAATGAACTCACTTATCTATTTTTGGAAGTAATTGATGAGATTACGCCGATGTTGGAACCCAAACCAAATGTTCGACTTCATAAAAACACTCCGGAACCATTGCTCGATAAAGTAGTGGATATGATTGCCAACAGCCAAGGGGCGCCTTTCTTGCTGAATTTTGATGAACGGTCGATGGCCGGAATGCTTCGAGAAGCCAGACTTGCCGGCAAGACTGATCTAATCAACGAAGCCAATGTTCATGAGTATGCGTGTGTTGGCTGTTTGGAAAACACGATGGTTGGGAATGACCGTTCAGGTACCGTCGATAATAATCTATATTTCTATAAAGCCGTGGAACTGGCATTGAACGAGGGCCAGGATCTAGTACCCAAACATAATGATTTGACTGGGAAGGTATTACCGATCAAACGTCACGGGCCGCATACAGAACCAACGAGAGAGATGTTGACCTTCCGCGATTTTATCGATGCGGTCAAAATTCAAACCAGCTTTCTGATCAAACACAGCGTGGATCTGTATGAAAAATCGGAAGCCATTCGCGCAAAATACGGAAACACTCCGTATTTGTCCACCTTGATCAAGGGGACAGCTCAGTCAGCAAAAGATGTGACTGAGGGCGGCGCAGAACTACGTTTTGTCACTATTGAGGGTGTCACATTTGCGACGACGATTGACTCGATATTGGCTATCAAATATTTGATTTATGATACGAAAGAATGCGATTTTGATACACTGAAGGATGCCTTGATCCATAATTGGGAAGGGTATGAAGTGTTACGAGCAAAAGCCATCAATAAAGCACCAAAATATGGGCAGAATAATGAAGAAGCAGACGAACTAGCTCGTGACTTTATGGAATTTTTTGCGGAGGAATGTTGGAAACATAAAACAAAATCTACCGATCGTCAATTTCGACCCGGGATGTTGTCTTGGAACTATTGGGCGAGTGCCGGCTTCATTTTACCTGCGTCTCCTGACGGAAGGAAGCAAGGCGAATTCTTCTCGAATGCGATATGTCCGGCAAATGGACGGGATATCAACGGACCTACCGCCAATAGCAATTCGGTGGGGATGGCTTTAGGTGGAAAAAGCCCAGAAGGTGATTTTGAGGACTATGTCAATTATCTGCCAAATGGTGCCAGTCATACAATCACTTTCAATGCGTCTTTGTTAAATAATCCTGATCACAAAGACAAATTCAAGGCATTCTTAAGAGGCTATATTGAAAACGGCGGAAGCGCTCTGCAAATCAATGTGCTGGATCCGGAAATGTTGAAAGACGCTCAAGAACATCCGGAAGACTATAAACATTTACTGGTTCGCGTTACCGGATACAACGCATATTTTGTGACGGTTGGGAGAGAATTGCAGAATGAGATCATTGCCAGGGAATCACATGGCAAGTTCTGAGACAATCCGAATTCTCAATATCCAACGAATGTCGACTGAAGACGGCCCCGGACTCCGGACCACCGTCTTTTTCAAGGGATGTCCTTTACGCTGCGAGTGGTGCCATAACCCAGAGTCATTATCGTATAGTCTGGAGAAAGAATGGATCGAAACCAGTTGTATACGCTGCCTTATCTGTCTAAAACATTGTCCGGAAGGGGCGTTGTCGCTCGTGGATGGCCAAATAATCATTAACAGAAATCTTTGCAGTCAGTGTCGGAAATGTGTAGTAAATTGTCCGACTGAAGCAATGAAAGCATTGGGCGTCGACAAAGATGTGGACTGGCTTTTTCAAGATTTGATCAAGGATAAAGCCTATTTTGGGACCTCGGGTGGCGTTACTTTCTCAGGTGGAGAAGCTTTAATTCAAGCAAAAGCAGCAGCGGTGCTTGCTGAAAAATTGAAATCAGCGGGAATTAAAGTGGCAATCGATACGTGTGGTCATGTCCCTTATCATCACTTTGAAATGCTCTTGCCGCATGTCGAGATGTTTCTTTATGATTTGAAACTGATTGATTCCAAGCAACATGAAGCGTTGACCAAAGAGCCCAACCAACTCATATTGGATAATTTGATCCGATTGAATCAAGCAAAAAAAACAATCTGGATTCGGACACCGATCATACCGGGTGCAACTGACAACGAAACAAATATCACTGGTATCGCCAGTTTTATCAAAGAAAACCAGATTTGCTTTGAACGCTGGGAGTTATGTGCCTTCAACAACCTTGGCAAAGATAAATATCGGCGCTTGGGGATCCCTTGGCGATATGATGAGGCGAAATTAATGGAAAAAAAGACCATGGAGCAACTGACAATGGCAGCAAGAAAGGTGTTTGGTGACGAAGAACGACGAATCATTTGGACCGGGGCAACCCGATTGGAGGAGAATTAAGATGAAAGATTTCTTAACGGAAGAAATGCGAACGGAGTTTGAAAAATCAATCAAAATCGGAGTAGTTGCCACAATCGGGGAAGATCAATTGCCCCATATGACGGTGTTATCTACGTTGATGGGAAAAGGCAATGACCAAATGATGTTTGGCAAGTTTGTGGAAGGATTGAGCAAGGAGAACATTTTGAACCATCCGAAAAGCGGGTTTTTGATCATGAACCCCGAAAAAGTTTTTTGGACGGGGAAAATGACGTATGATCACTTTCTGAAAGAAGGAGAGGATCTGGTCTTGTACAACAACCAACCGCTCTATCGTTATAATACCTATTTTGGAATCAACACGGTTTATTATTTTCGCTTGAAGGAGATTAGCGATCAACAAACGCTGCCAATGGGGAAAATAATTTTGAACTCGCTGAAAATTCTCATGAAGAAACACCGGTTTGTCGAAAAAAACATTCCACCGATCATGAAACCATGGGCGGTCAAATTTACAGGAAAACTGGACACATTGATGTTCTTGGCGTATCTAGGCGACGATGGGTATCCCATCATTATCCCCTGCATTCAAGCTCAAAGTGCCGGCTCTAGCCGAATCATATTGAGAGATGATCCCTATCGAGATCAATTATCCAAGTTGAAACAAGGGATGAAGATCGCCATGCTTGCTTTCAGCATGTCGATGGAAACCGTCTTGTTAAAAGGTTCTTTTTCCGGTTTTGACAAGAGGGGCTATGGTTTTATGCAAATTGAGATCGTTTATAATTCGATGCCGCCGGTCCACGGGTTCGTTTATCCAGAAACACCGATAGAAGCGATTGATTTTTAGAAGTTAAAGACCGATGAACTAAGGCGTCAAAACAGGGGGAGAAAACTGAATGAAAAAGCAATCATCTAAAATTGGGAAAAAGATTTTCTTGATTATCGTCCTCATTTTTGGAGCATTTTTATTATCGATTGGAATCCAATTTTTGGTCAACAATTCCATTGAGGCAATGCCTCAAAGGCCTGCGGAAAGTTTGGACTCCGGAGGGAGCGACCGCTTGATCTACTATTATGATCAATCGATCAATCACGGGAGTCTTCCCGAAGGGATTGAACTCACGGAGACCTTTGTCAACAGCCAATTGGAAGGGACATTTGCCTATATAAATGGGCGGTATGATGTATCGGATTTCCGGATGAATTCGTTGGTAAGATTGCTGTTGGGATATGGAGAATATTTGCCCGCCTCGACTCGCGAAGAAATCAAAGAAGTGATGCTCGGATTCAAATATTGGATGGATCAAGGGGGAGCGGATTCGATGTGTTATTGGTCGGAAAACCATCAGATTTTGTTTTCGACCGAGGAATATTTGGTAGGGCAGACTTTTCCCGATGACACGTTTACTGTCGACGGAAAAAGTGGAGCAGAACATCAAGAAATGGCAAAAGTTCGCATCAATGCCTGGATGGAACAACGCTTTCAATATGGTTTTACCGAGTGGTATTCGAATAATTATTATCCGGAAGATATCGCCCCAATGGCTAATTTCATTCAGTTTGCGAACGACGCTTTGATGGTCAACCGGATGAAAATGGTGCTGGATTTGCTTTTCTATGATCTCGCAAGTCAAAGTTATCGTTATGAAGGAAAAGATCCCAGTGACGAGGAACGGATCTATTATGTCAATCTATCCTCTAGCGGACGCATGTATTCAGACAATCGGGTCAGCGACGATACCGGCAATCGGCTACGACCATATGTCGATTACATCATGCAGCCTGAAGAAACTCGGGGATTTGCGAATAGTTGGGCTACTTCGACCAATGGGTTTTTCAATTGCTTCAAGCAAATGATGGAAGCGAAAGATAATGAAAACAATCCTTATTATGAAGTTCCAGCCGTCATAAAGATGATTTTTGATGATCCGGCCGAAGCGAAAATAATCCGCTCCAGCCAATCGTTGGATACTGAGGAGTTGGAAACCGAAGGGCTCTTAGGTCAAGCAGATCCCCAAATCATGATGCAGTTCGATATGGAAGCATTCACAAATCCGGCAACGATTGCCAACACAATGGAATACATCGCCAAGAACAAGATGTTTTCCAACGATTTTTTGAATGATTTCAAACTGATTAACCTGTGGCCACTCAGAGCATTTGGCTTGCTGGGAAC
>JAAYZB010000018.1 GCA_012515085.1 Acholeplasmataceae bacterium | reverse complement strand
TTTATGGTAAAATGTTTCTGGTGATTCCTATGCAAAAAGAAACAATCGTTGGTCAAGCGACTGCGAGCGGCATCTCCGCTTTGAATATCATTCGAGTTTCTGGAAACGATGCAATTGAAATCGTCAACCGGCTTTTTCAAGGAAAAAACTTGTCAATTGTTCCTCCTCGTTCGATTACATACGGTCATTTCGGTGAACCAGACCGCATCATCGATGAAGTGATGGTCTCTGTTTTTCCCGAACCACAATCCTATACTCGAGAAAATATGGTAGAAATCAACTGTCACGGTGGTTTTTTAGTTTCATCAGAAATCATTCGGCTGTTGATCAAACATGGCGCGCGAATGGCCAATCCCGGAGAATTCACCTTACGCGCTTATTTGAATGGTCGGATCGATCTATCGGAAGCGGAAAGCATCATGGATGTCATCGGCGCCAAAACGATCGACCAGCTACAATTAGCACAAAAGGGGCTTCGTGGCGACATCAAGAAAAAAGTGAAAGATATCCAGACTCAATTAT
The DNA here is from genome assembly GCA_012515085.1 of Acholeplasmataceae bacterium. GTDB lineage: Bacteria > Bacillota_I > Bacilli_A > Izemoplasmatales > Hujiaoplasmataceae > JAAYZB01. The sequence continues at coordinate 3,656 of JAAYZB010000018.1, read as the reverse complement.
TGGAAATCATTGCCAGTATTGAGGTGAACATCGATTATCCGGAATATGAAGATATCCTTGTGATTTCCAACACTATTTTAAAACCGCAAATAGAAACGCTAAAAACAAAAATTGCCCATTTGCTCAATGAATCACAAACAGGCAAAATCATCCGGGAAGGAATCCGGGCTGTCATCGTTGGCAAACCAAACGTAGGAAAGTCAAGTTTATTAAATTCGCTTCTTGGTGAAGAGAAAGCCATCGTGACGGAAATCTCCGGAACAACCCGAGATTTGATCGAAGCCGAATGGAACCTAAATGGCATTTTGGTGCATTTGATCGATACGGCCGGCATCCGTGATACAACGGATATCGTCGAAAAAATCGGCATCGATCGGGCTAAAAAGGCAATTGCGGACGCCGATCTGGTGTTGTTGGTATTCGATCAAAGCGAGGCTTTGACTGACTTGGATGAAAAATTATTGGCACTGACGTTGACTAAAAAAAGGATTTTGGTTGGAAATAAGATCGATTTGGGAAATAAAGTTGATCTTGAAATGGAAAAAATCATCAATGTCTCCGCCAAAAATCGTAAAGGTATCGATCAGTTGGCAGCGGAAGTCCATCGTCTGTTTCTTGGAGATGCCCGGATTGAACCGCGATCCGCCTTGTTTGCCAACTCGCGTCACATCGGCATTTTGGAGTCCGTAAAAAGCTCATTGGACGATGCATTGACCGCCATTCGCAATCAACTTCCGGTAGATATGGTTGAAATTGATTTGAAAAAAGCCTGGTCTGAGATTGGTGAAATCACAGGAGAAACCGCCCCAAACGCCTTGCTGGATCAGTTGTTCTCTTCGTTTTGTTTAGGAAAATGATGTTTCACGTGAAACCTTTATAGCATGCACTGACACAAAACACACCCGCTGTTTTCGCAAGGGGTGTGTTTTTTAATACTCATCCATAAACGAGTGTCGAGCCTCGTCATCATAATACCCAAGCACTCCGGCTAAATTGACGTTTTCAGCTGCGCGAAAAATATTGATATCGCTATTGATGTAGCGTTTTCTCAATTCATCGATCAACTCTTTTACTTCTTTCCGTTTGGAATCCACTCGCGTTTCAACAAATCGGCATCCACAGTCAATTGGGTTTAGTTTGTTATAACGAGTAAAGCGAACCACATCCTTCTCTTTGATCAAGTACATTGGCCGGATCAGTTCCATCCCCGGAAAATTCTCTGCCTTTGCTTTTGGCAACATTGTTTTGAATGTTCCCGTGTAGAACAGATTCAATAATGTGGTCTCGATGACATCGTCGAAATGGTGCCCAAGTGCCAGTTTGTTGCATCCAAGCTCTTTTGCTTTTGCATAAAGCACTCCTCGTCTCATTCGTGCGCACAAAAAGCAAGGAGACTCCGGGGACATTTTTTCGGTCACCGCAAAAATGTTTGCCGGAAAAGTCTTCAATTCAATCCCCAACCGTTCACAATTGGCTCGGTGTTGATCCATCAGCCCTTCGCGATACCCTGGATCCATAGTGAAAAAAGTAGTTGACACATCCATAAAACCATACTTGGCAAAGGCTTGAAACAGTTTCGCCAACAACAAAGAATCCTTTCCTCCGCTTAACGCGACAGCGATTTTATCGCCTGGCGAAAAAAGTTGATAACGATCGATTGCTTCAATGAATTTGGCATATATTGGGCCTTTGTATGTCTTCATGAGGCTTCTTTCCGCTATTTGAGCGTAATTAAATTCCCGCATATCGTTCTCCTTCGCTAACCTTAGCAACTTATTTCTCGTTTTATAGGCGAATAATATTAAAAAATAATTCAAAATAATTTCATATAATCGTTGATTATCAAATAGAATCGTGATATACTTGAAGTATCTGGAAAACAATTTATAATGGAGGTTGAGACTATGACGAATTTCGTCTGGGCTTCGAAAAAACCGCTTGACGATATCGCAACACTTTGCGAATCCAACATTACATTGAATAAAGCGGCAACCGGGTATTTTGCAAACGCCTATGTCGTGCTCTTAGGATTGGATCGCGAGCATCAAATTATCGCCATCAAGCCTGTGACCAAAGAAGAAATCACTCTGGGTTACGTGCCGTCCGAGCAACAACATAACATTACCGTTAAATCCAGTTATTCGCGCATTTGCAACAAATTGTTTTTAAAAGATATCGCCCAGTTGATGAATTTAGATTTTTCCAATAACAATTGTTACAAATACCGAGCGGTATGGGACAATAAGGAAAAAGCTTTGTTCATCGATCTGAAGAAGAGTGAGGGATAAATCATGTTTCTAGCTCTAGATCTAGGCACCACAATGATTTTGATTTGGTTTGGCGTCATTGTTTTGGCAGGAATTATTGAAGCCTCCACCATGGATCTCACCAGCATCTGGTTTTCTGTGGGTGCGCTTTTTGCACTCATCATCGCCGTTATCTGGGGAGATAATGTCATCCTGCAAGCCGTTATTTTTATCGTTGTCTCGATTTTGCTATTATTGGGCCTGCGTCCCGTTTTCAAGAAATACATTCGCAAAAATGAGATCAAGACCAACGCCGACAAATTGGTCGGAAGGACAGCTATCTGCATAAAGCCCATTGTAAATGGCGAACGCGGAGAAGTCAAGATTGAGGGGAAAATCTGGACTGCGATTTCCAATGAAGACATCCAATTGGATGAAAAAGTGGAAGTGTTGTCGATTGACGGTGTCAAATTGGTGGTCAAAAAACAACAATGAATGCCGGTTTTTTCAAGCGGAGCTTCTCCACTCTCATTGACTTGCTGATTGTTTTTGTCATTGTCTATTTGACATTTATTCTTTTTGGACGATCTGTTCTTCGAAATCAAATCCCCGACTTCGATCGGGTCAATGATTTTTATCAGGAAGTCCTGGAAGTCTATAATCAAGATTTAGAAGTATTAAGTGAGGAATACAGCGCTGCGATCACACTCGCCGCTGGCGATAAAGAGAAGGAAGCGGAAGCACAACTGCTTTATCAAATAAAAACGGATATCATCCGAAATCAAAATACGATTGATATCGAACCCTTCAATCGACCGCTCACCCGTTACTTTATGTTGAACATCTCTTACTATGCCATCGGATTTCTGATATTGATGACGATTTACACCTTGGCCTTGAAAGGTCGAACGGTGGGTCGAATCGTGATGGGTCTGGAACTCAAAGGTTCCGTTCACATCGTCTCGGTATTCTTCCATGATATTGTCTTTAAATACTTCTTGATCGTCTTGCTCTTGGTTGTTAATCTAAATCTAGGAATCATTGTCTTCTTCTTGCAAATTCTTCTGGATATGATCATGCTTTCAATTTCAAGGAAAAAGGCCACGCTTCGCGACATCATATTGAAGATAACTGTTGAAAAAAAGGGTTATAGTCACAAAAGCACTATATAAAAATATTAGATTATATAAGGAGGAAAAGATATGTTTATCCCAATTACACTTTTATCCATTACTGGAATCGTAATTTTAATTGCATTGGCTATCATTATTCTCGTATATGTGGGTACTCGAATCAAGATTGTTCCGCAAGCAACTCAATACGTCATTGAGCGTTGGGGAAGTTATTTCACCACATGGAATGCCGGATTGCATTTTCTCTTTCCGTTTATCGATCGTATCAAGAGGACTT
>JAAYZB010000177.1 GCA_012515085.1 Acholeplasmataceae bacterium | reverse complement strand
GTGGCAATCGTTTTATGGATTGAACAATTTCTCGTTGCCAGTTCTGCGCTCTGCATAATTTTTTCTTTATTACTTGGTTGGTGAATGGTTAACAGAATTTTTACTTGATTCAGCGTGGTTACTTCCCCAGGAATGATTGGTTTCTCACCAGAAATCTCGACTTCTGCTTTAGAAAAGGTCAAGCGTTTTTTCTTCGTAATAACCAAGAATGTGGAGTAAAAACAGCCTCCCAGTGCTCCAAACAACAAATGATATGGTTGCATTCCTCCTTTTTGATCACCCACAGGAATCGTACCGGTCGGTGTCATCATTTGTCCGATATAGTCGGAATTCCATTCAAATTTAACGTTATCAAGTGCCACATCAATCACCTCTTTCTTCATATTATACATGATACAGTGTATTTTTGAAAATATTCATCTTCGTTTGTCCTCTTTCAATATTTTGAAAAAATCGATACAAACTACTTTGGGGTTTCTTTGCCGAATGAATAATGATATAATTTGATTGAAGATGAAGCCTTTCTTTTTTTGTTGAAATGAAATGACCATAGTCGACGAAAGGAAAAAAGATGATGAGTAACCGCTACAAGGGCAGGAGCCTGAAAACCCTGCTCGATTTTTCGAGACAAGAGATTATTGAATTGTTGGATTTGGCAGAGGATTTAAAAAAGAAAAAGAAATCCGGTAATGAACCCAAGCCTTTGCTTGGGAAAAACGTCGTTCTTTTATTCGAAAAAGATTCGACTAGAACTCGTTGCGCTTTTGAAGTTGGTGCTTTTGACCTAGGGATGAACGTCACTTATCTCGGACCTACCGGTTCCCAAATGGGAAAAAAAGAATCAATCAAAGATACTGCCCGAGTGTTAGGCCGTATGTATGACGGCATTGAGTATCGCGGTTTTTCCCAAGATACTGTCGATATTTTGGCGGAATATTCCGGCGTTCCTGTTTGGAATGGTTTGACCGATTCTTACCATCCAACTCAGATTCTGGCAGACATGATGACTATCAGAGAAAAATTGGGGCGTCTCGAACAAGTCAAATTAGCCTATTTTGGTGATGCGAGAAATAATATGGGCAATTCATTGATGATTGGTTCAGCCTTATTAGGCTTGGACTTTCGGGCGGTTGCCCCAAGGGATTACTGGCCGGATGCGTTACTGGTCGAAAGATGCCGGGCTATTGCGGCGTCGTCTGGTGCCAAAATAACTTTGACCGATGATGTTGCCATTGGTGGATCAAATGTCGACGTTGTCTATACGGATGTTTGGGTTTCCATGGGAGAGCCCGAATCCGCTTGGCAAGCACGTATCGAAAAAATGCTTCCTTTCCAAGTCAACGAAAAAATCATGACACAAGCAGGGCAAAGGGCCATATTTATGCATTGTCTCCCAGCTTTTCACAATTTAGAAACGGTGATTGGACGATCCATCAATGAAAAATACGGTATAAATGGCCTTGAAGTCACAAATAATGTTTTTGAATCACCCCAATCAGTCGTTTTCGATGAGGCAGAAAATCGTTTACACACCATTAAAGCAATCATGTATGCCACATTGGCGGATACATTATGAAAAGAATCGTCGTGGCCTTAGGGGGAAATGCGTTAGGTAACACCCCCGAAGAGCAACAACTTCGAGTTCATAAGGCGGTTCAACCAATTGCTGATTTATTGGCGCAAGGAAATCAAGTGATCATCGCTCATGGAAACGGTCCTCAAGTTGGGATGATCAATCTTGCTTTTGAAACCGCATCTCTTGCCGATTCAAAGCAACCAGGGATGCCTTTTCCTGAATGTGGTGCTATGAGTCAGGGATATATTGGCTATCATCTCCAAAACGCGTTGCAGGCAGAGTTAAGAAAACAAGGACTCCCGCAGAAAGTGGCAACACTGATTACTCAAGTTGAGGTCGATCGTGACGATCCGGCTTTTCAGAATCCCACCAAACCTATCGGCACCTTCTACTCTCAAGAACAAGCCGATATCCTCGCTAATACCAAAAATTATATTATGAAAGAAGATGCTAATCGCGGCTACCGTCGGGTTGTCGCCAGTCCCAAGCCGACCGGAATTGTCGAAATCGATGTGATCCGGTCTCTTGTCGATGCAAATCATGTGGTTATTTGTGTCGGCGGTGGCGGCATTCCGGTTATCCAAGTAGGACAACATCACGAAGGCGTTCCAGCTGTGATCGATAAGGATTTCGCCAGTGCAAAATTGGCAGAACTCCTCCAAGCCGATATGCTGGTCATCTTGACCGCGGTCAATAAAGTAAAGATCAATTTTAACCGCCCAAACCAACAAGATCTGGACGATGTGTCAATCAAAGAACTGAAGACTTATTTGGATAAAGGACACTTTTTAAAAGGAAGCATGTTACCCAAGGTCGAAGCAGCCATCGCCTTTGTTGAAAACAATCCCCAAGGAGTTGCGATCATCGCTTCGCTTGAAGAAGCGGCACTTGCCGTCAAAGGAAAATCCGGAACTTTGGTTCATGCATAATGGAGGAGGGTCATATGAGAAAAGAACCAATTAGAGTCGCCATCTGGGGTTTTGGAGCCATGGGCTCAGGAATGGCGAGAATGATACTTTCAAAACAAGGATTTGACATCGTTGGCGTTTGCGATATGTTTCCCGAAATTGTTGGAAAAAGCATCTTTGCCCTATTGAATGTCCCTAATCCTTACAAACACGATGTCATCATTCAGTCAGACATTGAAGCACTTTTGAATGAGAATCATCCAGAAGTGGTTTTGTGTGCCACTGATTCTTTCACGAAAGGCGCGTATCCAAAAATCAAGCTATTGTTGGAAAAAGGATGCCACGTCATCTCAACCGCCGAAGAAATGGCGTTTCCCCAGGCAAACAATCCCATTCTTGCGGCTTCTCTCGATCAGATAGCCAAGTGTCATCAAAAGGTCGTTCTTGGAACGGGAGTCAACCCTGGAATGATGATGGATTTATTGGCTATTGCCCTTACGGGCGTCATGACAGATATCGAGTCGATTGAGATCAGCCGAATCAACAGCCTCTCTCCCTTTGGGAAAACCGTCATGGAGGAACAAGGTGTTGGTTTATCGCTTCCTGAATTTCATGCAAAAAAACAAGCAGGACAAATTGCGGGTCATGTCGGGTTTAAGGAATCCACACAAATGATATCTACTGCTCTCGGCACAAAGTTGTCGGATTTTCAGCAGAATATGGATCCAATCGTCACAAAAGTCGATCGAGAGTCATTTTATGGGAAAGCAGATAAAGGTCATGTATGTGGAGTCGCCATGAAGGCATCCGCAATTTTAGATGAACGTATTCCTTTGCATTTGAATCATCCGCAACAGATCGAACCACACTCCGAAGGAATCCAAACCGGTGACTATATTCATCTCAAAGGCAAGCCGGCTATTCATATGGCGATCACTCCCGAGGTGGAGGGTGGCCTAGGCACGATTGCGATTTGTGTAAACATGATTCCTCATGTGATGAATGCCAAACCCGGACTTAAAACCATGATTGACTTGCCCGTTCCTCGGGCAATCATTGGTGATGTCCGACAGCTGTTAGAAACGGAGTGACAGGGATGATTTCAAAAAACACTTGGGTCCAAATCCATAAGATTGTTCTTAAGCCAGAAGAACGCCCTGCAACCTTGCCGGAAGAAACAAGGAAAGTCCCTTTAGAATTATGGGTCAAAGGCTATTTGCTGACAGAAGCCAATTTAGGCGACGAGGTAAGTGTTCGAACAATCACGGGACGGTTGGAATGCGGCACACTGGTCCAAATCAATCCATGTTATCTGCATACCTACGGAGCATTCGTTCCGGAAATCTTAAAAATCGATCTTATTGTTAAGGACGCATTATACAGGAGTGAGAACCATGATTGATTCTTCTTCCTATCAAGCGATCTTAGATCGTAAGAATACCATAATGCGCCAGTCTGTCGGCATTGATTATGATCAGTATAAAACCGGACTGATCGCTTTTGATTATGAAAAAATGATGGAGGATACTGGTTATACTCTGGCTGAAGTCGCAAAAATTCAAAAAAATTCGGGGGTGGGAAACACGCCTCTGAAGGAGCTTAAAAACATCACCGCCTTGGCTAGAAAAGTGTCTGCGCCGGGAAAAGGAGCTCGAATTTTCATCAAGGATGAAGCTTTGAATGATTCCGGCAGTTTCAAGGCAAGACGAGCTTCTATTTCTTGTTATCATGCCAAAAAAAGCGGCTATGCCGGGGTGATTGCCGCGACCAGTGGTAATTATGGTGCCGCTGTTGCTTCTCAAGCCGCTAAATACGGGCTAAAGTGCATTGTCGTTCAAGAGTGCTTTGATTCCCGGGGAATCGGTCAACCGGAAATCATTGAAAAAGCTCGCGCCTGTGAAGCATATGGGGCTGAGGTAGTTCAGCTTTCCGTTGGTCCTGAACTTTTTTACACATTCTTGCGTTTGTTGGAAGAAACAGGATATTTTAATGCCTCACTCTATACCCCCTATAGCGTCCTTGGTATTGAGACGCTGGGAGCGGAAATCATCGATGATACCTTAAAGGAAACCGGAAGAATTCCGGATATGGTGGTCATTACCAATGCCGGCGGCGGGAATCTGACCGGAACCGCCCGAGGAATCCTGCAAAAGACCAATCAGAAAATTCAAATCGTCGGTGCCAGCGTCAATCTAAAAGGCCTTCATATGGCAAAAGATACGGATTTCAACCGGAAAAGTTTCACAACCGGCCATACCGGATTTGGAATTCCTTTTATCATCAATCCAGATCGAAGCGATGTCCCCAGATCTGCCGCAAGGCCTCTGCGTTACATCGATCGTTATTGTAGCGTGAATCAAGGACAAGTCTTCTTCGTTACCGAAATGCTCACTGTCTTGGAAGGCATTGAACGCGGGCCGGCCGGAAACACTTCTTTAGCAGCGGCTTTCAGCTTGGCTCAAGAATTGAATCAAGATCAAATTATCGTCGTTCAGGAAACCGAATATACATCCGCAGGCAAACATCATCAAGCCCAGCTGGCATTCGCTCGCGAAAATGGCATCGATATCCATTTTGGTGATCCGCGCACAGAAATGCCCGGCCAATCCATTGTTCTTCCACAAAAGGTCCAGGATTTGTTCACTCAAGAACTACCTTTAGATCCCATAAGGCAATCTTATATCAAAAATGCTTGTGGATCTCATTTACGAATAGGGTCGATTGATTTAAAGTATTTGTGTGATGAAACCCACCTAAAATACGCCGATGTCCAAACCATACTGGATCATCTGGATGTGATTGTGGAGGATAAAGAATGAAAACGTCAATGATCAGACACGATGATTATTTAAGTCGAAAAGCTCATCTCGAAGGATTGACCGATCAACAACTGAAAGACTATTTCTGGCGGTTGGTTGATCAGGCGGTCACTCCTTTAGTTGATCTAGCGAAAACTCATACTTCTCCCGCAATTGAACGAAGCATTCTTCTCCGTATGGGCTTTTCCAGTCTGGAAGCCAAGGCATTGGTCGATAAATCAATCGCTTACGGCTTGATTAAAAAAGGTGCAGGCCATGTCGT
>JAAYZB010000176.1 GCA_012515085.1 Acholeplasmataceae bacterium | reverse complement strand
TACAGTGTATCAAACTATTTGGCGTCAGAATATATCCTCGGATAAATAAAACTGCCTTTTTTTGCCCTTTTGTGGATAACTCAAAAAAAAGTACCTCCGAAAAGGTACTTTGTCTACACTCTGAAAACTCAACGTCCAGTTGAGTTTTTTTATTGATGAAGTAATAACACCATTTCTCTTAGAGATTTCCCAGCGACGGCTGTCGATGCTCCGGATGCATCCAACATCGGTGATAATTCCACCAAGTCGGCACCAACGATATGGGTAAGCTGAGAAAACAGATCGAAGGCTTTGAGTAGTTCCTTATAAGTGATTCCGCCCGGTTCGGGAGTGCCGGTCCCGGGGAAGATTGAGGGATCAAGGACATCTAAATCAATCGTAATATAAACAGGTCGTGATTTGATTTTTTTAACCGTCTCTTCTAAACCATTCAGGTCATATCGATGAAGCTCTGTATGGCCGGATTCCGCCCATTCAAACTCCTCTTTGTCACCACTGCGAATGCCAAACTGATAGATTCGTTCATCACCTAAAAGATCATGACATCGTTTGATCACGGTCGCATGCGATAAAACACGGCCAAGGAATTCATCGCGCAAATCCGTATGAGCGTCAAGATGGATCAGGCATAGATCAGGATATTTTTCCTTCATGGCTTTCACGACTGGATAAGTAACCAAATGTTCGCCACCGATCATCATTGGCTTCTTTCCATCACTTAAGATTTGTTTGGCGGTTTGATAAAGGACCTCAAGAGATGCTTCCACATCACCAATCGGCAAATCCAAGTCGCCAATATCCACTGTCGGTACTTCTTTGAGACTTTGATTACGATAAGGAGAGTACCATTCGATTCCGATAGAATCCACGCGAACGGCATTGCCGGCAAATCTCGTTCCCGGGCGAAAAGAAGTCGTTATGTCCATAGGAGCACTGAAGATGACGACTTTTGCTTCGGGATAGTCAGCTAGGGAGCTTTGAAAAGATAAATCCACTTTTTTAAAATTCATCGCTATCACCCTCCCATTTTACCCAGTGTTCTTTGTCAATGATTTTGACATAACCATTGTCCAAATCGCTGTGAATGATCGAGCCTTTCTTTAAATAATAATGAATATCATCAATGACTTCTTGGGTGATGATTTCCCCCGGAATGACAAAGGGGATTCCAGGGGGATAGATCATAATGGATTCGGCTGCTATTTCATCATAGGCTTCTTCCAACGGAACTTGAAGCTTAGGAGCATGGAAAGCATCCCGAGGACGAGCATAGGGCTCTGGAAACTGGTAGATGAACTTGATCTTGGGTAAACGGGATCGAACCTTATAATATTTCTTGGACAACTCTTTGAAGGCCTCAAACAAACGATCTAGATCCTCTTTTGTCGTGCCAATTGTTAGGACCGCCAAGACAATATGACTTTCGGCTAGTTCCAATTGAATATTGTGATTACGCCGAAGTTTTTTATATACTTCAAATCCGGATAAACCGAGATCGGATACTTTGATAACGATTTTGGTTTCGTCGAAATCAAAGCCTCCACGAGTGACAATGTAATCTTTGTCAATCACTTTGATACCGGAGATCGTCCGAAGATTCATACGAGTTTTTCGTGCCATTTCCAACAGCTTATCGATTTTTTTGGGGCCGTCGAAATACATGGACTTTCGCGCGACATCCAAACTAGCGAGCAATAGAGCGCTTGGAGAAGTGCTTTGTAACATATTTAAGGTGGAACGCAAACGAACGTGGTCCACCCGCTTCCCCTTTGTCAACAACACGGAACTTTGCGTAAAGGACCCCGCGGTTTTATGAATGGAAGTAGCACTGATATCCGCTCCGGCATCCATGGCGGACAGTGGCAACTTATCGGAAAAGTAGAATTGAGCGCCGTGGGCTTCATCAGCTAACACCACCATATCAAATTCGTGAGCCAACTCAGTCAAACGGGCCATATCGGAAGCAACTCCAAAATATGTGGGGTTGATAATAAATAAGGCTTTGGCATCGTAATGCTCGCGAATAGCTTCCTCGTAGGTTTCATATGGGACACCATTGGCGATGCCTAGTTCTATGTCAATATCGGGTTTGACGAATATCGGCATCGCTCCAGAGAGGATCAAGGCGCTGATCACCGATTTATGAACGTTTCTTGGAAGAATTATTTTATCATTCGCGCGACAAGTGGCCATGATCATCGCTAAAATACCCGTCGTCGTTCCGTTTGTAAGAAAATAGCTACGATCGGCATGACAGGCTTCCGCCATCAACTTTTCGGCCTCTTTTATGACTCCATGAGGCTTGCTGAGAGTATCTAAACCGAGCGGGGCGTTGGAATCGATGAGAAAGGTGTTCACACCAACAAAGTCGAGAAGGTCATTCTTGATTTTTCCTAGTTTGTGACCGGGAACATCAAAAGGAACGACGTTACTCTGACCATATTCTTTAAGTTTAGAAAAAAAAGGAGTTTTGTGTTGGCGGTCGTCTTTCAATTCGGTTAACCCACCTTTCTTTGCATATGCAAATGCACTATGAATAATAACATAAAAGCAAGGATTTCTAAAGAATTTTATTCGGAAATTCATCAGTTTTTTTTCTTTCCTTTTTTAAGCTTTATGATATAATATCAATTGCAATCTGTTGCGGTTGTGGCGGAACGGCAGACGCGCTAGCCTCAGGAGCTAGTGTCCTTTAGGACGTGTGGGTTCAAATCCCATCAACCGCACCATTTCATTATTCATATTTTTCTATCGATTGGGCTATGGCCAAGTGGTTAAGGCATCGGACTCTGACTCCGAGATCGAGAGTTCGAATCTCTCTAGCCCTGCCAGCCAATAAGCACGGGTTTCCCGTGTTTTTTTCATTAAAAAACCTTTCATTTTCGAAAGGTATTTTTTTGAAATTAGAGTATCACAAAAAAATCAAATAACAATCCACTTTTACTGTGACGACAGGTTTGAAACATGATATAATGACTTTAATGAAAAAACGCCTTATTATTGGCGAAGGCCATCTTTTCATTCAATTCATGGTTATGATTGCAGAGACTGTCGATACTCCAACAAGATATTATAGGCTTTCTGGTGCATGTTTTTGTTGAAGACATATTGATCTTTGCTGATATTTTCGATTTCTTCATCATACCAATCAATGACCTTATCAAGAATGATTTTGGTCATGAAGGTGTCATTCTTCCGAATTGCCCGTTTTAGTTCGCGGGTGTACCCTACCATGAATGGATTTCTGGTGTAAGTGTGGATCGTTCCGAT
>JAAYZB010000175.1 GCA_012515085.1 Acholeplasmataceae bacterium | reverse complement strand
TAGTTAAGCCAAAGACTAGCGCAAAAGCTATTAAGACTAATTTCTTCATATTTTTCTCCTTTTTATTTTTTTGTAAGTATCTAAACCGAACTTGATCGGTACTTACCTTCGATTAGGCCCCTAAGTACGCTTTGACCAATTGTTCATCTTGAAGTAGGTCGCTCGCAATACCTTGGGTTTTGATCTTACCGAGTTCCATCACATAGATGTAATCGGCAATCTTTAATGTTTGAAACGCATTTTGTTCCACGAGCAGAATCGTGTTGCCTTGTTCCTTGATTTTCTTGATGATCGCAAAGATCTCTTTGACAATGAGCGGTGCAAGTCCCAAAGAGGGTTCATCGAGCAGAAGCAGCGATGGCCGTCCCATGAGCGCTCGGCCGATGGCAAGCATCTGTTGTTCGCCTCCTGATAAGGTGGATGCTTGTTGACGACGTCTTTCCTTTAGAACTGGGAAATAAGCATACACTTCATCCAAGGCTGCCTTTTTCAAAGCCCGAGCTGATTGTTTGATGACTTTGGTTTCTTGAGTGGCTTCATCGAACATTTCGGTCGATGTTCCCTTGAGCGAGTAGGCTCCGACTAAGAGATTGTCTTCGACACTCAGACCACGAAGGATCATTCGGCCTTCCGGCGATTGAATGATTCCCTTTTTGGCAAGTCTGTATGGTGCCATGCCGGTGATATCTTCTCCATCAAAGAGTATCTTTCCGGATTTCGGTTTGACAACACCGTTTATCGTCCGAATCGTCGTGGATTTTCCTGCCCCGTTTGCGCCAAGAATCGCTACGATAGATCCTTTTTTCACATCCAGATCAATGCCTTTGATCGCCCGAATGATGCCGTAGTCGACAACCAGGTTTTTCACCTGAAGAATCATATCTTCCATCATTCTTCCCCCAAATATGCGTCACGAACGACTTTGTTGGCTTGAATCATCTTCGGGGTTCCGATCGCCAATAGTTTTCCAAAAGAGATGGCAGCGACCGTATCGCAAATGTCCATGACCAGTCCCATGTCGTGTTCTACGAGGAAAATCGTGACTTGATAAGTATCTCGGATCTCCCGAATCAATTTCGCCAACTCCTCGGTCTCTTGATCATTGAGTCCAGCGGCCGGTTCATCCAAGATGATCATTCTAGGTTCGACCATCAACGTCCGAGCGAGTTCGATCTTCTTTAAGATTCCGTACGGCAGTCCATAGGGAATCATCTCCATGTAAGGCGCAAGTCCCATTTTCGTTAAAATGGCGATCGCTTTGTCTTTCAAAACCATTTCTTCTTGTTTCAACTTGCGCGTATGGACCAGTTGACCGAAAAAACCCGTATGAAAAAGCGAGTGCGCCGCGACCAATAGATTATCAATCACGGTCAACTCCCAAATCAACTCGACGTTTTGGAACGTCCGTACGATTCCTTGGCGGATGATCCGGTGAACCGGATAATCGTTCAGGCGAATCACTTCCACGGGATTCTTCCGGAAATACATCTCCCCGGAATTGGGACGGTAAAACTTCGTGATGCAGTTGAAGACCGTGGTTTTCCCAGCGCCATTTGGACCAATCAATCCGAAAATCTCGCCTTCTTTGACATCAAAACTCAAGTTATCTACCGCGACCAAGCCGCCAAAGCGCATCGTAAGACCCTCACATCGGAGGATTGCCTCCTCGGGGAAGTCAGATGCAAATGTTGGCTCTAGCCTCACGTTTTTTTTAACCGTAGTTTGATGGGTTTCAATTGCTCGGGCAATGGAAGATAATTGCTGATCGATCCGCTTACGAAACTGCTGGTCTTGAAGGTCATATTTTTTTTGCCTGCGGGTCTTGTAAATGTCATT
>JAAYZB010000174.1 GCA_012515085.1 Acholeplasmataceae bacterium | reverse complement strand
GTGAGCAGAATTCCATAGTCCACGGTACCACCCATTTGTAGTGCGGATACAATCAAGAAACCAATGAAAAGCAAAGGCTTTTGTTGAACATACCCAATCGCGAAATTGATCCAGACAGCTCCTTGGATCAACACTGTCAATATCACCGGAATTGAGAGCGATCGGAATAAAATCATCACGACAAATAAAATGGCAAGAAATGTTACCCAGAGAACCATCGAGGAATCCTCGCTCACGGTTCTTCGAATCTCTGCCGTTGCTGGAGCGGATCCGATAAGATAATATTCAGAAAAGGCATTGTCCGCTGCGTTTTCCAAGAGGGATACCATTTGGTACATGTCTTCATTTTCTTGAGATACGGCAGAATAAACGATCAGCCGAGTGAACTCTCCTGAGACATATTGATCCAAAAGTTGAGGCGGATACAATTCTCTTGGAATAGCGGGATCGACGGTTGTAGACAAGGCATCCACGGAATCAATGAGAGGCGAAGCGCTGATCTGATCGATAAAATTCCTTTCTTGGGATACGTCCACTGAATTTGCCAAAATGACGATTGGGTTGAAATTACCAAAGGTAGCGTCAATGTTGACTTTGTCGATGCTTATGACGCTTTTCGGATCTTCGGCAGAAGCATTGCCGTAAAGATAAGTATTCCGCCTTTCCATGAAAAACGCAACCAAGATTGTTAGCGCGAGAAAAACAGTGAAAAACAACTTGCCACGATAACGTCGTGGTTTCAAGGTTTCCCGCCTCATAAACAGCGGCCGATGTTTGGTTTTTTCAAGGAGTCCTGCGCCAAAAAAAAGCATGATGGGCAACAAGAGAATCGCGGTGAGGTAACTGGATAAAATGCCTTTTGACAAAACGATACCCATGTCCTGGCCAATTGAATAGCGCATGAGTAAGAGCGCCATAAAACCCGCAATTGTGGTCAACGCTGATCCGGTAATCGACGTAAATGTTTTTTTCGTCGCTTTGGCGATAGCGGAAATGACGGTTTCGCCATTTTCTCTTTCCTCCTCATACCGGTGGAGCAAGAACAGCGAATAATCGAATGAGAGCGCGAGTTGCAAGGCCATCACCATGGTCAACGTAATATAGGATACTTGATCCAAGAATACATTAGTGCCCATATTGATGGCGATAGCAACGGCTAAGTTGGCAAGAATCAACACGGGTTCGAACCAAGACCGGCCTATCATCAAGAGAACGATGATAGCTAAAGGGATGACAATCAATAACACTTTGAATATTTCTTTGGACGCGACCCGTCTTGCCTCGATATTATCCAATACTTCACCTCGAAGGGAGTGGGTCGTCAAAGACAACTCATCGCGAATTGATTGGATGAGGGAGTCGGCTATCGGATCAAACGGATCGCAATCCAAGGTCACAGTAAAAAGTAACGAATCATTTTGATAGAATCGTTCCAAAACAATCGGGTCGATCAATTCCACCGGAGTCAAGGGATCCACAGCATCGCCAAGCCAAATTAGATTGTGGACTCCGGGAATATCGCGAAGCGTATTCGCAATCGTTACTCCTTCGGAAATTGAAAGCTCTTCCACCATCACTTGGATCATGGCGTTATTGCCAAAGTGAGACTCAAGGATTTCAATACCCGTGACAGTGTTCGAATCCTTAGGTAAATAGTCAGTAAGATCATAATTCACTTTTGTGAAAATGCTTGAGATGCCTCCCGCAATGAACAGAATCGCAAAGAGAATCCATATGAAATGTTTTCCTGGTCCAGATAGCAGTCGTTTCATAGAATCCTCCTCTAAACAATTATTTTAAACGAATGTTTGAAATGGTTGTTTTCATTATAGTGATTTCCTGTTATAATGACAACAGAAACACTGTTTCAACCGGGATTTAAAACAAAATTTCAAATTGGATTTGGAGGGGATTTTTATGTCAGGAAACGAAGATATCCGAAAAAACATTATTGAAGCAACCAGAAAGTTGATCGCCAAGAAGACATCCATCACCATCCGCGATATTGCGGATGCCTGTTTTGTCAATGTTGCGGCTGTCAATTACTATTTTGGGTCCAAAGACCGCTTATTGGCGATCGTCTTAGAAGAAATGATCGAGGAAATCAAAATCTCGATTGTGGAAACGCTGAACGCCTTTCCCAAAAGTCACCCAGTTGAAAACATTCTTGAAAGCATGATCAATTTAATTTATAGTTATGCGATCGGAAACCTCGGGGTGATTGGATATTTGTTCATGAATGTTGAGAATCGGGAACTGGCTTCGAAGCTATTTGTGGATGCTTTTTTCAAAGAAGGAGACTTTAAACAAATGGTTTTTCATATGATGAAAGAAGCAAGTGACATCCAAGATGAAAGTTCGCTGTATGCCCGTTATATCATGCTTTTTTCTTGCTTTTGTATTCCGCTTGTGATCCAGATATTATCTGATCCCGAATCCGGAAGTGGTTTAGAAGTCTTGACCAGTGAAAAGTTCAAACAACAATATATTGAAGAATTGATGAAAATGATCCGTTAGTTATGCCTGCCGAAATTTTGGAAAGGGAACGAGTAATAAAAGGGCTTTCATTCGGCCTGAAAACATGTTAAACTGATAGAGGTGCTTTCGCATCGATCGAAGAGTTGACCCGTATAATCCAGAAAACTGGATGATAAAGGAGCCCGTTATGAATTGTCTTTTTTTACCCGGTTCACATATGACATCCGCCATTTGGGACAAAGTGGCGAGGGGTTTGCCAAACACAATCACGAGCAATTTTCTCAGTTATCCTCACGAGGTGACCTTAGCGGCTCAACAGGTAGAAGATATTGCTAAGTGGCTGATCGATCAACTTCGGTATCAACCATTGGACATCATCATCGGTCATAGCATGGGTGGTTTGGTAGGGCTGATTCTTGCCGCAAAGTATTCTCTTTCATTAAAAGGCTTGATTTTGGTCGAAAGCAACTTGCGACCGGCTGAAGAGTTCTATCGCAACTTGCTTTTTCCCAAAAACCGCTTGTTGCTCGGTGAATCCTTAATGGCGATGATCCGAAAAGAAGACCCGTATTACAATGACTCGCTCAAGCAGACCGTCAAGCATGACTTTGACTTTACCCCTTACGTTTCGAAGATCGAGTGCCCGTTATTTGGGATTTATGGAGATCGTGGATCTAAAAATCATCCGGATCGAATCCGGAATTTGAATTTGGATGAAGCCACGGTTCAAAAAATCCGCTTTCGGTTTGTGACAGATGCCTGTCATATGCCGATGTTGGAAAATCCGGAAGAATTGACAGAAATATTGCTGAAGTGTCTTAACGAATGCGAGTGAAGCGGAATGACTCGTCAAGACCGAATGGAGAAAATTCTTAGAGAAGCAGCCCAAGTGCTCAAACAGGAATTTGAATGGCAACCGATTCTCTTTGCATCGGCTGCCATTGAGAAAATTATCGGAAAATCGTTTCATGCTCAGGATATTGATCTGTTGGTTCCAAATCAAATCCAGAAACAACAATCCGAATTGATCCGGCTCTTTTCGAATGCAGGTTTTTCTTATGAGGAAGGCGTAGTTCCGACGTTTGTAAAAGAAGGAATTGTCGTGGAACTTTCCAATCTGGAACAATGGGTGAAAAAATGCCAGTGGTCGCTTGCCGATATGACAAAGGATGAAACCGGTGTCCAGTACCAAGTGCTTGGGAGGGAAGATTTGATCAAACTATATCAAGTATTGATTGAAGATCCCTCAAGAGCAGAGCGAAAAAAACAATTCGATCAACGGAAACTTTCGGCTTTACTGGACAGTAAAGCCAAGAACAACAATAGATGATTTTTTAGAGAGGAAGGATATCGTGCAATCCAAGCGTCCAATACCGCCTTATCGGATCAAAATGGTGGAGCCAATCCGAATAATCGATCGAAAGGAACGCGAAAAAAAACTGATCGAAGCCGGATATAACCCCTTCAAGCTCCATAGCGAAGACGTTTTTATCGATTTGTTGACGGACTCCGGGACCGGAGCGATGAGCCATTTTCAATGGGCAGCTCTGATGAAGGGGGATGAAGCATATGCTGGCTCTTCCAGCTTCTTCCGTTTGGAAAAAGTCGTTCAAGCGATTACCGGGTACCTTTATGTCATGCCGGCTCATCAAGGACGGGGAGCGGAACAAGTCGTGATTCCTGCACTTGTCAAGCATCCTGGGATGGTGTTTTTCAGCAATATCCATTTTGATACAACAAGAGCCCATGTGGAACTTTCTGGCGCAAGAGCGATCGATGTCGTGATTCCGGAATGCTTTGAATTGGATCACTATCATCCATTTAAGGGCAACTTTGATTTAGTGGAATTGGAAAAACAAATCAACGCTGTGAAAGCGGAAAACGTCGCCGGAATCATTATGACCATTACCAACAACTCAGCGGGAGGAGAACCCGTCAGCTTAGAAAACATGAAGGGCGTTCGAAAGCTTGCTCAGGCTTATCATATACCGGTCATCATCGATGGTGCCCGATATGCGGAGAACGCCTATTTCATCAAACAACGGGAAGAGGCGTATCGTGATTGTTCCATTCGGGAAATTGCGAAGTGGCAATTTGACCAAGGCGACATTTTTCTAATGAGTGCCAAAAAGGACGGACTCGTCAATATGGGTGGCTTGATTGCCATCAAGAACGATCGGCACCTATTTGAATTATGTCAAACACGTATCGTTCCTATGGAAGGATTCCCGACCTATGGCGGCCTAGCCGGCCGCGATATGGAAGCCATGGCGGTTGGTTTGGAAGAAGCGCTGGATCTTGATTACCTTACTTACCGGATCGCCGAGTGTGAGTATTTGGGGAATCGGCTTTTAGAAGCCAAGATCCCAATTCAAACGCCAGTTGGCGGGCATGCGGTTTTTGTTGATTGTGGTGCGATGTGCCCCCAGATTCCTTATGATCAGTTTCCCGCTCAGGCCGTCTGTAATGCGCTTTACTTAGAAGGGGGCATTCGAGCGGTTGAAATCGGGTCTTTGCTTCTTGGGCGTGATCCGGACACTTCGCAGAATCGGCAAGCGGATCGAGAATTCATGCGCCTGACCATTCCACGGAGAACCTATACCTTGGAACATTTGGATTATGTGGCAGACTGTCTGATCAGCGTCTATCAAAAACGGCATGAACTCAAGGGGTTAGCCTTCGAATATGAGTCACCGATACTTCGTCATTTTACCGCCCGCTTCCGGGTAGTCACTTGATAGTTGGAGGGAAGAAGGATGAGTAATTTGTATGTCACATCAGAAATTGCGCCGTTAAAGTCGGTTTTGTTGCATCGACCGGGAATGGAACTTGAAAACTTGACACCAAAATGGCTCGAGCAATTGTTGTTTGATGATATTCCTTGGCTCAATCTCGCCCGGAAGGAGCACGACGAGTTTGCGTCAGTCTTTCGTGAAAATGGTGTTCAAGTGCTCTATTTATCGGATTTGGTCAGTGAGACACTCGATCAAAACCCTGTGATCAAAGCAAAATTTATTCAACAATTCTTAGATGAAGCACCCGTCACGAGCGAGTCATTAAGACAGGTTTTGACCGATTATCTAAATACATTCAAATCGACTAAAAGCATGGTTGAAATGACAATGGCAGGAATCCGAAAATCGGAAGTTCCTCATTTTGTCAAGCGAACCTTATCGGACTATATTCGTGATTATCCATTTGTGACCGACCCGATGCCGAATCTCTATTTCACTCGCGATCCGTTTTCAGTGATTGCCAGCGGTGTTGCCATCAGCAAAATGTATACGACTACGAGAAGTCGCGAATCGATTTATGGCGATTACATCTTTAAGTATCATCCCGTGTATGGACATGGCAAAACGCCAATATATTATGAGCGAGATTATCTATCCACGATCGAAGGCGGCGACATTGTCATTTTAAACACCAAAACGCTCGCAATCGGTGTCAGCCAACGAACACATCCGGCCGCCATTGAAAAAATCGCTAAAAATCTGTTTTACAATCACCAAACACCTTTTGACACTATCATTGCTTTTGATATTCCTAAAAGCCGGTCATTTATGCATTTGGATACGGTCTTTACTCAGGTTGATCATGGGAAATTCTTGGTTCATCATGAAGTTCAAAGGGAAATCAAAGCGTTTGAACTGACAAGAAGCCAAGTGCAGCCAGGGAAATTGAAGGTAATCCCGATTGAGGAAAAGTTAAAAGACATTTTGGAGAAATACGTTCAAGTACCGGTGACGCTCATCGTGTGTGGCGGCGATGATGTCGTGGCTTCGGATCGCGAGCAATGGAACGACGGAGCGAATACGATTGCGATCCGCCCGGGTGAAGTCATCGTCTATGAAAGAAACCACATTACCAATCATCTCTTGGAGAAACATGGCGTGAAGATCCACACGATCCGTTCGAGCGAATTGTCACGAGGACGTGGTGGCCCCCGCTGCATGAGCATGCCCTTTGAACGAGAATCAATTTAACGAATTACCGCCCGATGAGGGCGGTTTTTTTAAACCCAAGCGTCCATTAATAAGAGAAGAACAGAGTATGCTATAATGAAAATGAGGCGATCATTATGAAGAAAAAGCAGATAAATAAGAAGGAGATGTCCGATTTAAAAGCGCGATTGACACCACTTCAATATGCTGTGACACAAGAGAAAAGTACAGAACCCCCTTATCAAAATCCATATCATAATTGGAACGAAGAAGGGCTGTATTTGGATATCGTCACTGGCAAGCCGCTGTTTACATCGAAAGACAAGTTCGACTCCGGATGTGGGTGGCCAAGTTTTACAAAGCCACTTGTTTCATTAACAGAAAAACGAGACTTATCTCATGGGATGATTCGAATCGAGGTCCGGAATAGTGAGGATTCCTCGCACCTTGGCCACGTGTTTGATGACGGGCCTCTTGATAAGGGTGGTCGGCGCTATTGCATCAATTCAGCTTCGCTAGAATTTGTCCCGCTTGCGGATTTTGAAAAGCGAGGGTTAGCGGAATTTCTTCCGTTGTATCAGGAGAAAAACGAATGTTAAGGATAGCTTTTGGAATGCAGCGCCAACGTCGATTTATCATTCAAGGCGTCATCACCTTGTTCGTTTTTATTGGAATCTATACGCTGATTGATCATTTCAATCTGGGGTATCGAGAGATGTGGGAGACTTATGGCGGGTGGCTTCTTGCTGGGAATATTCTCTTGAATCTGCTGATGAGCATGATTGCCGCCTTGATGCTCAATCTCAGTTCAGCATTGGTTCGATTATCAGGAAAAGAAGGCAAAGGCACGTTTTTAAGTGCGTTATCGGTATTGTTTGGCATGATGACCTATGGGTGTACGCCATGTGTCGTGGCTTTTTTTGCGACAATTGGAATTACGTTCTCTGTGGCCGCACTGCCTCTGGCAGGTTTGCCGTACAAATTCATTTCACTGTTCATCTTGCTTTTGGGCGGTGGCTGGCTTCTCTTTGAGATCAGTCGGGCGAAATGCAAAATCCCCTTGCCCGAAACCAAATCAGTTTCACGAGGTGAAGATGACCGGAATATCTCCGACTAAATCGGAATATTCGGTTTTTTTTATCCGCTTTTCATGATATGATATATATCAATTCATATGTCTTCTTTTCACAGCGAGGAATCGCCCTTATGACCCTGATCAAAGCCATTCATTTGTCTAAAGACTACCAAGTTCAAGAGGTTCAGACACCAGCGCTTAGAGACGTTAATCTGTCGATTGAAGATGGTGATTTTTGTGGAATCATCGGTCCATCCGGATCCGGAAAAAGCACATTGCTCTACTGCCTGAGCGGATTAGAAAAACCTTCATCTGGTCAATGTTTGGTGATGGGAAAAGATCTCAGCGAATATAAAGAAACCGAAATAGCCGATCTCAGGCAAAGCACGATCGGCTTTGTTTTTCAATTCTATAACTTGGTTCCGAATCTCACGGTTTTTGAAAATATGCTGTTCCCGCAGATTGTCGCTCACAAAATCGATGAAAAACGCGTGGAGGCCCTTTTGGAACTGGTCAACATGGCAAAATATCGGAATTACTTTCCCAACCAACTCTCTGGAGGTATGCAGCAACGCGTGGCAATTGCGCGGGCAATTGTCAATGAACCTAAGATCATCTTTGCGGACGAACCAACCGGCAATTTGGATTCCAAAAGCGGTCGAGAAGTCATGGAGTTGCTCAGTCGATTGAATCTCGATTTAAAAATCACGGTTATTTTAGTGACGCATAATCCGGATCACTTGGATTATTGTAGTCGAAAAATCGAATTAAGAGACGGAAGTATCGTCAATGATCAGCCCGAGAGCATTTAAAATTCGGTTGGCCGTTCGCAATGTTTTGGTTCATAAAGGCGGCACCTTTGCCGTGTTTTTGTCTTTAGGGCTGGTGATGATGTTTGCGATTGCCCTCTTGAATATTCGCCCGTTCTTTGTGCAGATATTCCATTTGGATGCTGAGGAACGATATTTGGATACCGATTTGGTCATGACCTTTGACGAAAATGCCACTGCTCGGCTCATTAATCGACGCACGATGCAAAATGACTATTCGGATACCATTGAATCAGCACTCAGCTTTTTCAATTTGCATGTATTTACGGAGACAGAGGCCGATGTTTTCTATGTGGAGCTGATGTCCGCTTTACCTCACGAGATGGAGTTATTGATTGATACCGACTTAAAGTATTTATCACCGGGTGACATCGTCGTCACTTTCTCTTTAGCAGAACGATATCAACTGGCTTTGGGCGATCAAATGACGATCCAAATGCTCGATCGCACTTATACTTATCAAATCAAGGATATCGTTGCGGATCAAGGCCTGTTTTCTGGTCACAAGTTGTTTGTAGATAAAACAGCACTCATCGCGGACTTTTTTGGAATTCCCATCGGCGACAATTTAGGAAATACCGTTTATATCGATGTCAATGAGGCCATGAACGCTTCTGATGTTTTGGTGTTGTTAGAAGCAGATCCCGAATACAGCAGTTACAAACTATTTCTTGCGGAAGATAAAGAAGCGATCGCGAATCAGACACGACTGAGCTCCGCTGTCTTTTCTGGGCTTGGCTTGATGATCTTTTTGACGATGATCGTCGTGCTGCATTCGTTGTTTCCAACCATGACCAAACGGATTGAACGAGAATTGGGATTGGTGAGAATCTTTGGTGGCAATCCAAGGATCATGCGAGATGTCTTTTTGATTCAATTGTTGATCGGACTATTGCTTTCCTTGCCGATAGGCATCGGTGGAAGTCTGTTGATTTTTAATTTGACCGCTCGCGCTTATCAAGTGGATGGCTGGATCAGACTTGGCTGGTTGGAAACGATCGGAGCGGTTCTCTTTGTGACGGGGTTCGTTTTGATCGAAGTCCTGGTTTGCTTCCGAAAGTTGAAAAAGCAGAGTGAAGTCGCGATGACAAGTGATGATCGCTATGAGAAGCAATCGAGTTCGGTATGGGTTTTTCTCGTTTTGTTGATACTGACGATACTGATATATATTGTGAAACCCTTCGGTTGGAAGGTTGACGCATTGATTATGATCGTGTTATCCGTCATGACCGCTTTTATCGGTATCAGCGTGCTCTTGAAAATAGTGACAAATGGACTGCGTCAACGAAAAAGAGCGTCTTTGTTTCGCCTCTTTACCTTGAAGCACCTTCACGACAATAAACTGATCCATCATTCGCTCCGGGTGCTGTTTATTGCGTTCGCCGCGATTTTGATTGCACTCAGTGTCAG
>JAAYZB010000173.1 GCA_012515085.1 Acholeplasmataceae bacterium | reverse complement strand
GGGCACCATTACCAGTGCGGGCATGTATGTGTTGAGCGATTTGGATCAGCGAAGGAATATCTTTCGCATCAAATAGACGCTCTTGTTGAAATTATGAATGAATTTGGGAGGGATCCAAGCGGAGCCCTCCCTTTTTTTGGTTTTATAGGGGGAAACGGGGGCCACTATTCCAAGAATGAGAGGAAGGGATTCCGCCCTTTTCTTCATGAATCATGAATACGGCCTTTCAATATGAAAAAAACTGTGCCATAATAGAAACCAGAACGAGACCAAGGGGGAGTCATTCCATGCCCAATGAGTATTTGGACGGAGCCCTGTTCCACAGTGCCATCAAGGAGACCTTGAGGAAGCTAACTCTCAAACGGAAAAGCCTAAATCAGATCAATGTTTTTCCTGTCCCCGACGGCGACACCGGAAATAACTTGCTTGCGACGATTGAATCAGCTTATCACAAGGTATCAAATCAATCAGAATCTCAATTAGGTGAGGCCGCAAAAGCGGCCTATTTGGGTGCTAGAGAAGGATCAACCGGGAATTCTGGCGCAATTTTCACCCAGTTTCTCAAAGGGTTTGCGACGGTGTTCTCGGGTAAGGATAAAGCGGGAGCGATTGAGCTGGCCAACGCAGTTAGGGAAGGAACCCGAAACGCCTATCAGGCCATTCGCGATCCTCGCGAAGGCACCATTTTGACAGTGGCCAGGAAAGCTTTTGAAGCCGTCGAGACCATCGCTAGGGATAACACGCTGGCTTCCACCTTGCTTATCATGTATTTGGAGGCAAGGAAGGCGCTCGCAAATACTGTGAGAGTGCTTCCAGTACTAAAAGAGAAAAAAGTCATCGATGCTGGGGGCTGGGGTCTGTTGATATTCTTCTCTGCCCTATTGGATGTGATGGGTGTTCCATCGGGGGTCCCAGAATACAACTTCCAGACCAAGACCACCTTTTATGAAAGCCGTCACAGTTTTGCATTCACAAATCCTTATGATATGGAATTCGTATTGCCGGCATTTTCTGATATGGAGAGACAAATCGCTCGGCGAATTGAAATGGATGGTACCGAATTGATCATTCAACCCAATGACACCGATTGTCATGTCCATATCCATACGGACAACCCTCATCGGGTAGTCGAGAAAATCATGGCATTGGCGCCGATCCAGGAAATCGTCTTAAGGGATATGTATTCCCAATCGGTTGATCATGCTGCTCGCGATGATGGCGGTCCCAACTACCGAACGGTCGTGATTGGCAAACACCCGGGATTTCTCGCTATGGCAATCATGACCGGAGCCGAAATGGCATTAAATGAACAAGCGGTTTCGAAACTCGCAAGGTTATTGGATAAAGAAGACCCGACCGATGTTTTAATGATCAGTTCGGTGGAAGCAACAGATCATCCTGTAAGTGGTTCGTTGGTTCGGGTGAAAGACGATGTGAAACTGTTGGCATCGCTCGTGACGGTGTTTTCCACCGAGCGTCCTTCGGAAGAAGTCATTCTCCTTGCGTCCGAGTATCCCCGAATGGCCATTATCGACCGGTTCGATCCCGTTCAAAAGGACCACCCTTCCGACCAATCAGTCACCCAAAGAATCACCGATGCCATCAAGGAACTTAAACCCGTTACCGGAGAAGTCTTGACACTCTTTTTCGGGTCTCTCAAGGACAAATCTCAGTTAGAACGCGTGGTGGTTTCCCTAAGAGAAGAGTATCCGGAGTTATCCGATATCGATCTTCGCTTTGGCAGTCAACCGGAGGCATTGATCCTCGAGGTCGAATAAATGTTTATCCTTGGGAATAGATATACCCAATACCAATGATGCCGGGACCGGCATGGGATCCCATGGACGTGGTGAAGGGAACCATTTCCGTAGTGATATTTGGATATTTATCGAAAATCATGGCTTTCAATTGCTCGAGATTTTGCTCGGCATTCGCATGCGTGAATGCCAAGTGGATATGGGTGGCATTTGCCACATCTTTCGCGAATTCATCGAAAATCAGTCTGGATGCTTGGGTGATGCCCCGGGGTCTGCCAAAGAATTTTGTGGTACCCCGATAGACATAAATGACCGGTTTCACATGGAAGAGATTACCGGCGATCGCGGCGACTTTGCCGCATCGTCCGCTTTTTTCAATATAAGACAAAGTATCAAACATCACAACCAGTTTGGCAAAGGGTAAATAGCCGGCTATTTTTTCATGGATGGTGGTTAAAGAAGCTCCGGCATTTGCCATATGAGCCGCTTCGATCGCCATTAAACAAGAAGGCGCCCCCGTCGTCTCTGTGTCAAAAACAATCACACGATCGCTCATGTCCGGAGGCAGGTCTTTTTTTGCTTGAATTGCCGCCTGATGGCTCATGCTGAGGTTGCCGGCCACTGTCAGGCAAAAGACCTCATCAGCTTGATCGAGTGCTTGCCGGAACGCGTCTTCATATTGGCTGGGTGAGGGGGCGGATGTGGTTGGCAATTCCTTGACTTTTGTCAACTTTTCATAGAACTCTTGGGGTTTTAGATCGACAAGATCTCGATAGACCTCGTTCGGACCAAAATGCAGGCTGATCGGAACGAGTCCGATTCCGAGCGCTTCCGCTTGCGCTTTTTCGGGATAGGAAATACTGTCGGTAATGATTTTAACAGCCATGTTCATCACTCCTTTATTGTGATCGGGTCAAATCAAGCAGTAATCGATCAGTGCGAGGGTAATCCCGTCTTGTTCCGATGGCAAGGCAATATATTCGGCAATTTTCTTTAACGAATCGGATCCGTTTTCCATGGCGATGGGATGATCGACCTTGCGCAACATCGATTCGTCGTTCTCACTGTCGCCAAACGCATATGTCGTTTCATTTTCCCAACCGAAATGGTGGATCAGATGTTCGATTCCACACCCTTTGTTGATGCCTTTGGGAACGGCTTCGCCAATTCCTCCTGAGCGCTCGATCAGATCAAAGTGGCGGGATAGGAGGGCTCTGATAGGGGGATATTTTTCCATATTCCGAATCCAAAAGGTCATTTTGTTCGCTTTGACATCTCCTTGATGCCAAGAGCGAAACACGGTGCCAGGGAGATTCATATATTTTCGAAGTCGATCAAAAAAAGGATTGGTGTCTAAGGCTGGAAGATAGACGTATTGCGGTCCTTCCAACCAGACATCCAAGGGGCCATCATCCAAGAGCGGCAACAGTTCGGAAAGCACAGTTTCATCGATCAGCCATTCGCAGATGACAAGCTCAGGTAAGTGGATGGATGCGCCTCCCGAAGCGATGAATCCGTCGAATGGCAGTATTTGGATGGCTTTAGGGATTTCTGCCAGACTGCAACCGGTGCACAAAAAGATTTGGTGATTGTTTGCGTGGAGCCTACGGATTGCTTGAGCGGTAGAATCCGGTATTTGTCGCCTGCTATCCGTCAACGTTCCTTCTAGATCAAAAAAGACCAAACTCATGACGCCACTTCCTTTTTGCTCTTATCCGAAGGCGAGATGTCCATAAAGAGTCGATATAGTCGGATCCCTTTTTTCCAATCTCGGCCGTAGAACAAACCAAATAACAAGAGTATTGAAAATAGATAAAGAAATGCTCCGAGCGCATAGTTCTCCATTTCTGAGATATAGAGATATATTCCTCCACCAAGAAGCAGAAACCCATCGGATCTCAACCAGGGGATTTTTAATCGAACGATCAAATAGACTTGGGTGATGACATAAAAAATCAAAAAACTGGCAAACAATGACGTGGCAAACGCCATCAAAGAACCATCCAGTTGAAAAACCAGAAAATTGAGCCCTAGCGACAAGACAAGCATGCCGCTGCCGATTTGGATAAAACGGGCGTTTTTCCCCGCTAATTTGAAATAGGCATGGGTAACGACTCCAAGTGGACAAGAAAAGAGAAGTAGTCCCAAAACAATGCGAAACAGAGGAATGGACGCGATATAATCAGGTAAGAATGTCGGCGTTGTCCACTGCAATAAGAAGTAAGCGGAGATTCCTATCAGCACAAGAAAGATCACTGCTCCATTCAATAGATCATAGCTCGCGATTTGTTCTGCTTTTGTCAATTTGGGGTAGAAATCATCGGTGATTTTTGCGAGATTGGCGCAGGCGATCGTTGCGAAGATGGTCATATTGACCGAAAACGCATAAATGGAAAAATCTTCGACGGGAAAAAGAAACCAGACCAGATGATTGTTAAAGACAACAATCATTGTTGGGACAATATATGCGACCAAATACCAGAAGCCTTTTTGAGTCAAAGTTTTGATTGCGATGAATGGAGTCGTTTTGGTCGAGGGTGATTCAAACAAGAGTCGGCGAAAACACCAAAAATACCAGAAAAACACCCAGTAATTCGCAATGACGACCAGAATTGTCACATAGAGAAAATCACGGATCTTGAAGAGAAAAACTGCGCCGACAATCAAAATATTGATGAAGGATAAGAACAACGACCCTTGCGATACTTTTTGCGACATCCCCCGGGTTTGGGCGACCGTCTGATAAAGAGAAATGAAGTTTTGAACCAAAAGATTCAAAAACACCATAGCGACGATTGACTGTAACTCCGCTTTCAGAAATAAGATCGATGCCAAGATGCCAATACTGGCGAAACACCCCTCCAGCCACAAAAGGCCTAGAGCGACCGTCTTTAATTTCGGGGTGGGGGTTGAAGAGGGTGTTGTAGAACGATTTGAAAGCAAAAATCCATCAATCAAACCAAAGTGCAACAAACTCGTATAGACAGTGAACAAGGAAAATAAGCGAAAATAGCCGAACTGAACAACACCGAGCAGTCTTGGGACACTAAAACCCATCATGATCGTCGATGACATCTTGACCACGATTGACACGAGAAACAAGGTGATTTTTTTAAAGGATTTTGTGGTGGAAGGATTCATACTGTCCGGATGCCTTTCGTTAACGATCGGGAAATCTATTTTTAGTTTAACACATTATTTCGTTTGAAACAATTGACCGACATATTGTTTTTGTGCGTGTTTTTTTGCATATTAAAAAACAATTTGTCTGAAAAACCTGTGGTATTAACAAAAGAATCCTAACAAAATCTTTACTCGAAATGAAGAAATACGGACACACTCTTTATCCGAAAAAAGGTATCATGCAATCAGGGAGAGAGGTTGATAGTCCGTGTTATTCTTGAGCGTAACGCAAACATTTCTCGTAATTTTGCTCATTCTGATGGGAATCGGTGTGTTTTTCTTAGGTGATCGTTTGATGGCAAAAATTGATCAGTTTTCGATCAAGGGTGGATTCCGCCAGTCACCTTCACAACAACCGTCCATTTTGGCCTTCGGCGATAAGACTCTATTTTCGAATTGGCATCAGAGTGAGGCTTTCAAAAAGCGATCGATTCAATGGTTGGCGACACCAGATCCTTCCGCCTTTTCTGACTATGATGCCGTGATGGCCTTCAGCGAAAGCGACGTGGAAAATCTGTTGTTTTGTCGTTTGGCGAAACACTTGAACCCCCGGGTATATACCATTGCTTGGTGCTCAGACAAGACAATGGCTTCCTTATATCGGGAAGCGAAGATTGATCGGGTATATCTGGAAAAACCCTCCGTGAACAGTATGGATCAATCTTTAAAGGATGGACAGCTATGATAAGAAAATTACCTAAACTCAATGCGTTACAAACATTGGCACTGGGATTTGTAATTATTATTATGATCGGAACAATGTTACTGATGCTTCCGATTGCCAGTCAAAATCGAGAATCGCTTGCTTTTCTCGATAGTCTCTTCACTGCGACGTCCGCGACCTGTGTCACGGGACTGGTTGTTTTTGACACCTACACGCAATTCAGTTTCTTTGGTCAATTTGTCATCTTGATCTTGATTCAAATCGGTGGACTGGGATTCATGACGATTGCGGTCTTGTTTTCAATCATCATCGGGAAGCGGATCGGATTGAAAGAGCGGATCAACTTGATGCAATCCGTCAATTCACCGCAAGTGGGTGGTGTGGTCCGCTTGGCACGTCGAATATTGATCGTCACGGCGATCTGTGAGTTAGTGGGAGCGGGATTGCTTTCCATTCGGTTCATTCCGGAATTTGGAGTTGGAAAAGGCATTTGGTTTTCTGTGTTTCATGCGATTTCAGCGTTCTGTAATTCGGGTTTTGACTTGATGGGCACGATCGCTCCCAACGTCTCCTTGATGCCATTCGCAACCGATCCGCTCGTCGTGATCGTCATCTTGTTCTTGATTGTCATCGGTGGACTGGGATTCATTGTTTGGAACGACATCGCGGATCATGGACTTCATTTCTCCAACTATCGATTACATACGAAAATTTTGTTGGTGTTTACCGGAATCATCATTCTCACATCCACAGGATTGTTCTTGGTTTTTGAACGCCAACATACACTTGTGGGCTATAATCCAGGAGAACAATTGCTTTTGTCTTTGTTTAGTGCGATCACCCCGAGGACTGCGGGATTCAATACAGTTCAAACCGTATCCTTGAGTGAAGCAGGAAGCGGGCTCACCATGTTGCTGATGCTGATCGGTGCGGGACCTGGATCCACGGCCGGGGGCATCAAGATCACGACATTGGTCGTCATATTCTTTTCCATTGTTGCTCATGTTCGGGGAAAAGAAGATATCAACTTGTTTGGTCGCCGTTTAGAAGATAGCATTATTCGAAAATCATTCAGTTCGGCAGCGATGTATCTCTTGATGTTATTGACCGGGGTAATGACTTTATTTGCTCTCCAGGATGTGGCTTTTCTCGATGGGCTTTTTGAAGGGATTTCCGCGATTGGTACGGTGGGTCTGTCCCGGGGAATCACTGCCTCGCTTT
The DNA here is from genome assembly GCA_012515085.1 of Acholeplasmataceae bacterium. GTDB lineage: Bacteria > Bacillota_I > Bacilli_A > Izemoplasmatales > Hujiaoplasmataceae > JAAYZB01. The sequence continues at coordinate 4,910 of JAAYZB010000173.1, read as the reverse complement.
CAAATCCATCGCAAGTGGTCATGATTCTGCTCATGTATGTGGGTCGTGTTGGTAGTTTGGCGGTGGCGATGGCTTTTGTCGAACATAAGACTGTTGCTGGATTAAGAAATCCAGTCGAAAAAATCATTATCGGTTAGAAAGGGGAATAAAATTATGCAATCAATGTTAGTCATCGGCTTAGGCCGATTTGGAAGGCATCTGGCAATCAAATTGGCGGAACTTGGAAATGAGGTCATGGTGGTTGATACCGATGAGGAACAAGTCAATCATGTGGCGCCCTATGTCACTTCCGCGCATATTGGCGACTGTATGGACGATGAAGTGGTCAAGTCCTTAGGCGTCCGCAACTTTGACGTGTGTTTTGTCTGCATCAGTGAAAACTTCCAGTCTTCACTTGAGATCACTTCCCTCCTCAAAGATGCGGGAGCGAAGTTGGTGGTTTCTAAGACGGATCGTGAATTGCACGCTAAATTTTTATTGAAAATCGGTGCGGATGTCGTGATTCACCCGGAGCGAGATATGGCTTGGCGCACCGCAATGAAATATTCGGCGAAAAATGTGTTTGATTTTATCGAGTTTACACCCGAATACGCCATCTTTGAATTAAGCACGCCATCGAATTGGGTCGGACATAGTATCCGTGAACTCAAAATTCGGGAGAAATATCGTCTCAATATCATCGCGCTTAAAGTCAATGATGTCGTGACGCCGATCGTCAACGCCGATCATCGATTCGAGGCGGATGAACACTTGTTTATTTCCGGAAGCAAAACAGATATTATGCAACTGATGGACAAGTAAACATTTTTGAGTATAATCAGAGTGGGGGGTATTGCGATGAAACAACCCAAGTCAATTCTTCCACATCTGCTTTATACAATCGGCCTTTTGATGTTGTCACTGGCGCTGGCACTCTTCCTTGAATGGCTAGAAGTCGGGAAAGAAAGTCTCATCATGGTGTTTTTGCTTGGGGTGCTCTTGACCGTTGTCTTCACCCGTGGTTATTTCTTTGGGATCATCACATCCCTTGCCAGCATCATGCTCTTCAACTTCTTTTTTACTGAACCCATTTATACCTTTGTGATCAGCAGCACGGATGACGTGCTGCTGCTTGTGTTTTTTGAAGTCACGGCAGTGGTGGGAGGAACGATCACTTCCAAACTGCGTCATGAAAAAGAAATTGCCTCAGAAAACGAAGAGACCGCTCGCTTGCTTGCAGAAATCTCTGCCGGCTTCACCCATCTGACCGATGAGAAGAACATCACCCAACAAGCAGTAACCTATATTCAAGACTATACCACCCTTCATTGTACGGTGTCATTAAGCAAAAAAGAAAACCAATCTTTTTTGGAGAAAGAAAACACTCAAAACGAATTGCTCAAACGCTATCCGATTCGGACATCGAATCAAGAGATTGGCAGTTTGTATATTGCATCCGCCAATGAACCGATCAGCCGCTCGCATGAGCTTGTGATTCAAACGGTTGCAACGCAATTGGGTATTGCGATGGAGCGGGAATTCATTTATAATGAAAGAGAAAAAATACGCGTGGCAATGGAACGGGAAAAGTTGCGGAGCAACCTGCTCCGCTCCGTCGCTCACGATTTAAGAAGCCCGTTGACGGCCTTATCCGGGGCGAGCACCTTGCTTGCGGATTCGTTTGACCAATTGACGGTGGACGAACAAAAGCAGTTGTCCGCCGATATCAGCGAAGAGATGGTCTGGCTTGCGAATTTGGTGGAGAATATCTTGAACATGACGCGAATCAACGAATCCCAACTTGTGTTGCATCAGGAACAAGAAGTGGTCGATGATATCGTCGGTGAAGCCGTGCAACATATGAAAAGGCTGCTTCGAGACCGAGATTTTCAAGTGTCTTTGCCTTCGGATGTATTGACTGTTCCCATGGATGGACGCTTGATTGTCCAAGTGTTGGTCAATTTATTGGATAACGCCGTCAAACATACGCTGCCCAACGATCGCATCCAAATCATCGTGCATCCCCTTGACAAGATGGTCGAATTTATTATCGAAGACTCTGGCGAAGGCATTCATCCAAGCGTCAAAGATCATTTGTTTGAAGGCTTTGTCACATCCGATCGCGGGGTATCGGATGGAAAACGGGGAATAGGCTTAGGACTGGCAATCTGTAAAACCATCATTCTGGCGCATGGAGGGTCGATTTCCGCTTATCCCAACGATCCCAAAGGATCGCGGTTTGTATTCACCTTACCTTTGGAGGAATCCCATGGACGAAAAAGGTAAAATTCTCATTATTGAAGATGACAAATATATATCCGGATTCATTGCCGTTTCGTTGAAAAAAAACGGCTATCTTGCGTATGTTGCAGAAACCGGCGCACAAGGCCTTTTTCTCTATTCCAACCATCATCCGGACATTATTCTTTTGGATCTCGGGTTGCCGGATATGGATGGCATCGATTTATTGAAAGAATTTCGGACGTTTTCGCAAGTCCCGATCATCGTCGTTTCCGCACGCGCCCATGAACAAGAAAAGGTGAGTGCGCTCGATCAAGGAGCGGACGATTATTTGACCAAGCCGTTTTTCATGGGCGAATTACTCGCGCGCATCCGCGTGTCCGAACGCAAAAAAAACCAAGTTGCGGGACAAGGACCCGAGCCCATATTTCAATCCGACTGGCTGAGCGTTGATTTTGAAAAACGCAGGGTGTCGATTGAAGGAGAAGAAGTGCATCTCACACCAATCGAATACAAACTATTGACGACCTTGATCCATCATCAAGGAAAAGTGTTGACACATTTGTTTTTGCTTCGCGAAGTTTGGGGCTATGAAGAAGGATCCGATACCAAAACGGTTCGAGTATTCATGGCCAATTTACGCCGCAAAATTGAAAAAGACACGATGAAACCCCGGTTCATCTTGACCGAAGTGGGCGTCGGTTATCGGTTTGCGGATGACTAGCTTTTCAACCAATTCTTTTTCACATAAGGAGTGAGAACAAACAATGAATATTCAGGTAGTTTACGGGACAATTTCGGGGCATTCCCGAAAGATTGCGAAAGCAATTGCGGACGCCTTAAACGCGGGATGTGAAGACATCAAAAACAATCCCATGCTGACGGGAGTCGATTTGCTGTTTGTCATTGGTGGCGTATATGGATCGAAATACAACGAGAAAATAGTGGCTTATATGGAGAATATCAATGCGAACCAAGTGAAAAAAGTGGCGCTGATCCGCTCTGCTGTTTCACAAACAGCGATTCAAAAGGAAAATCCGCTGGTTGAACTGCTTCAGAAAAAGCAAATCGAGGTGGAGAAAGAAGAGTATACCTGTCGGGGATCTTTTCTCTTCATGGGCTGTGGCCATCCTAATAAAGCCGAAATAGAAAAGGCCGTTCAGTTTGCGAAACGGGTGGCTGCTTCCAAGATGATCGGTCCGAAAATCCAACAAGCATTCACGGAATATTTGAAATAATAGACATTAAAATCCATTATTAGATGGTTTCTTCGAAATCACGCTTTTTTGGTGTTGAATAGAAGATCGACAAGACATTTTTCGCGAGAAATCGGGATTTTTCGCTTCATTTTGTCTGTTCCAATGATATAATAATCATAGACAAGCTTTGGGGAGGGACAAATGTATCGGATACTCACCAAGAAAATTCTGACGCCATCGGTGTCACTCATGGAAATAGAAGCACCCTTGATCACGCGACATGCAAAACCAGGGCAATTCATTATGCTACGAGTTGATGAGGTTGGGGAACGTCTTCCATTTACGCTGGCAGATGTCCAGCGCGATAAAGGCACGATCTCCATCATCTTTCAGGTGGTCGGGGCGTCTACCCACCTTTTGAACCAACTACATCCGGGAGATGAACTGGCCGATTTGGTCGGCCCGCTCGGAAAGCCTTCGGAACTCGATCACTTGGATAAGGTGCTCGTCATTGGTGGTGGATTGGGCTGTGCGATCGCCTATCCTTTGGTCAGAGAATGTTTCGACCGTCAAAAGGTGGTGCATTCCATCATCGGCTTTCGTGAGAAAGCAGTGGTTTTTATGGCTGAAGAATTTTCGAAAAAAAGCCAGCGATCCTTATTGCTGACGGACGATGGCTCGCTTGGCGAGAAAGGCTTGGTGACCGAGGCACTCGAGCGATGGCTCGCTGAAGGGGAAACTTATGATGCCATCTATGCCATTGGTCCATTACAGATGATGAAAGCCGTGGCGGACCTCACCAGACCCAAAGGAATCAAAACCATTGTCTCCATGAATCCGATCATGGTTGATGGAACCGGAATGTGCGGTGGCTGTCGGGTTCAAGTGGGTGGAAAGGTCAAGTTCGCTTGTGTGGATGGTCCGGAATTCGATGGTCATGAAGTTGATTTTGATGAAGCCATCATTCGCAATCAAATGTATGTGCAGAATGAAAAAAGCCAGTATGATCATGTCTGTCGCTTAAAAAGGAACGATGCGAAATGAATGGTTCGCTTAAAAAAACACCCATGCCGGTTCAAGATCCTCGAGATCGGATTCATAATTTTCAAGAAGTTGCTTTAGGGTATAATGAAGACCAAGCAAAAGTTGAAGCAGAACGTTGTCTTCAGTGCAAAACCCGTCCTTGTGTTGCAGGGTGCCCAGTCGGTATTCAAATTCCCGATTTTTTAGCCGCAATTATTCGTCAAGATTATCTTGCGGCTTATCGGATCATCAGTCGTGACAGTTTGTTGCCAGCGGTCTGTGGCCGCGTCTGTCCCCAAGAAACACAGTGCGAAGCCTTGTGCGTGCGCGGGAAAAAAGGGGAACCGGTGGGGATTGGCTATTGTGAGCGGTTTGTTGCCGATTGGTATTTTCAACATGTGTCCACGGAAAACACACTGATCCAATCCAATCATCGCAAAGTAGCAGTGGTGGGTTCTGGTCCGGCTG
>JAAYZB010000172.1 GCA_012515085.1 Acholeplasmataceae bacterium | reverse complement strand
CGTCCAACTGATATAAGGGTTGGTCCCCATAGCCATTGGGATACCAACGTCTGGGATCGGGTATGTCAATGTAGAATTTAAGGTCTAAAGCCAACGATTGCGACCCTTGGTAAACCACTTTCCCATCAGGATCAAGAAGTTTTAACTCAACGCAAGCCAGGGTAGTCACTGAATCGCTTTCCAACTCGGGAATCACTTCTAAACGAATTTTGTTCGTTTCATGAAATTGACGAATTTCACAGTGATCGATGCGAAAGCCTTCTGAGGATTCGATATAGATATCGCGCCAAATGCCCGCATCGGGTAGTTGGGGACCCCAGTCCCAGCCGAACATCGCATGGGCTTTGCGCAAGTAGATATATCCGGGAATTGAATAATGTGCATGATATAAAGTATGCGTTGCCTGGCTTAGAGCATTTTCAACATAACGAATCGGCGAATGCAAATGAATCCGAATCGTGTTCATGCCTTCTTTGAGAAACCCTTCAAGTCGCACTCGATAAGTCCGGTGCATGTTATAAGTCTTAAGTAAAGGGCGATCATTCAAAGCGATAGAGGCAACCGTATCCAAGCCTTCCATCACCAAGACAGGGTGCGTCAACTCTGTCAAAGAAATGAAAAAATCTCGTTCATATACAAAATCATGACGCATGACTTCACGAACTTGCCATTCATTATCGCGGAAAAAGGGATCTGGAATCAGCCCCGCCTCAAGCAAATCATGAGTGACAGAGCCGGGAACCTTCCCTTTAATTGAACTGGATAGATAGGACGATGTTAATGTCCATTGGCCATTCAACGCGAATTTTTTCAATGCTATCCCTCTATGAAAAGTCGTTAATCTTCCCACACAATGTTATTTCTTACTTTTTCATAATCGGTTAATTGCAGGATGAAATTCACCATCGCATCCGCCACCCGAATATGAGTTTGAACCGAAGGATGATAGTTACTGCCGTAGGGAATCTGGTTGGAGCCGGCGGCTTCCATCTGGAATATGTGGACTTTATTGGTGACTTCTTGAGCATTTATGACAATTTGATTGGTGAACCCTCCGAGCTTCAATGCTTCTCCCATCAATCCGTAGGACACAATGATTTCAGCGTTGGGATAGGCATTGTTTAATTTCAAGATGAAGGCGGTGTAATCGGTGATAAATCGTTCTTCCAATGCCGTTTTTTGTTCAGGGGACATCGAATCATATCCAGATGCATTAAAATCGTTCGTCCCTAAATTGACAACGATGACATCGGGGGTGTAGTTGGATACATTCCATTTTCCCAAATCCGTAAGGACTTTGTTGGTATCGTTGATTCCGACATAATCAAAAGCATTGGGAATATTCTCCGTTGTATTGATCTGCCCGCCTGTGTTATAACCCCGAGTCACTCCCCATCCTGATGCGGCAAAAATTGAACATTCGGCATCCAACATGTAAGAGACCAGATAAGCGAATCCTATCAAACCATTGGAGTTGCGAGTCGTTTTCCCTTCTATGCCGTTGATATCAAGGTTGCCATATCCGGTGGATGAAGAGGCGGCGATAAACTGGAATCTCAGTGTATTGGGCGATCCAGGATCGGCGAAATATCCATCCGTTGACAGACTCTTGAGCGCCGTGTTCGAATCAATTGCTTCACTGCGTTTTAAGACTTTTAGCCGATGATATCCCATTTCTAGGCCTGATACAAGCGTATAGGTCTTATCTGCAGCATCTAATATCAGATCCGTGGCTTCCAACGGGTTTTCTTCCCCGTCTAAGAAAATGGAAAGTATCGGTTGATACTTCGCTATATCAGTTTTTGAAGCTAAAATCCTTGCGGAACACTGGGTTCCATAAAAACCGACTTCAAAACCGCTGGCGGTAAAATAAAACTTGACGGAATCATTCAGTTCATCAACAGCAGTCCTTCCTGACCAGCGTATGAATTGATAGTTTTCCAAGTCTTCTTCCTCCAACGTGCTAATCTGATTCGGATCGCTGATCGTGACTAGGATCTCATCCGAATAAGCGGAATCCTGGTATGGCGCAACTCCGGTAGTCATAATCGCTATCGCGTAACTGCCATCAGATAGTATCAAACGAAGGTTAAATCCATCTGTGATATTATAATAACTGATGGTTTCGGTCAAAATATGACGTACTTTGATCCGATATTTAAGGGCATTCTCCACCGGTGAAAAATCAATTACATTCTCGCTGACCGATAAATCAGCCGGCGCATCCAATGTGATCAATGGTGTCGTCGACACGGTAGTCAAATCGGTTGTGGACTCCATCTGAGTACTGAAAGATGTGGAAGGGAGCGTTGTGGTGGATGGGGTGGTTGGTGACAGGGTTGTTGTGACGATCGAAGCGGTTGTGGGCAATGTGGAAGACGTGACACTTTGGCAGCCAAGCAAGAAAAAGGCCATCATAAACCCACCGAACAAAATCAGTGCTTTCTTCATTGTCAAACCTCATATTCAAATTTTTAACTTAATCGTTAACTTAATATTATTCTTCTTTTTTATGTTTGTCAAGTAAGCGGTTACTTTTTCTTGATTTTTTTTCGAAGACTTCATAAAAAAAAGAGCGCTGGTTTCGCTCT